>JAQTRE010000163.1 GCA_028711995.1 Dehalococcoidia bacterium
ATGTTGGCGCTTGTTTTGGCGCTAAATTCGACCCGCCAGCCGATTCACTCAGACTTTAAACTTCGCAGCATAATATCAGGGTGACTCAATCAGAATTCCGATACCGGCTTTTTGCAGGGACGCCAATTCTGCCAAATCTCCACGTGCGCCTTTCACAAAGGGATTCGGCTGTGCTTTGAATGTACTGAGTTTCCTTGCGAAACAACCGGGAGTGGACCGATCAGCTATGGATATTGCCGGTACATATCGGGGAAAGAAGGGGGTTGATCACCACTTATTCAGTGCTTCTCTAAAGAGATTGATTTTGAGGAGGATTCCATGGCCCGCGAGAAGTTTCCGCTGAAGGGATACACCCTTCCGCTGACGCCTGGAGGTAAATCATCGCTCGTCGAACCCCCTCCCTGGCATTATGGCGGCGAGGTGATGCAGTTGATCTTTCGCACCGATGAAGCACGAGCCAGGGAGTTGATCCCGCCGCCTTTGGAGATGGGGCCGGAGTCGGGGAAGGGAATTGTCTGGTTTGTGGAGTGGATTTCGGTGAGCCAGTCGAATCCCGACCTGGCGTTCATCAATCCGGAGCGGGCCATTTACCAGGAGTGCATGGTGATGATCCAGTGCAGTTTCCGTGGGGAGTTGGGGTATTTCGTCCCGTATATCTGGGTGGACAACGATTTTACCCTGATGCGCGGATTTGTGCAGGGGTTTCCCAAGAAGCTCTGCCGGCTTCATCGTACCAGGTTTTGCGATCTCACTCCCGGAATCGGCGGCAAGCGGGTCGGCGCCAAGATGAAAGGCATCTGTCAGGCGCACGGGGAACGAATTGTGGAAGGCTCTCTGGTATTTACCCGTCGGGCTGAGCCTTCGGAGTTGCCTCCGGTGAAGTTCTATTTGATGCGCCATTTCCCCAATATCGAAGATGCCTCCAGACCGACGGTTCATGAGCTTGCCGTCAGCGAGGTTTCAGACGTTCGTGTCGATGAGGTGTGGGCGGGCGAAGCCGACCTCAAGTTCTTTGAATCGGAGGTGGAGGAGGTGGCTGCACTGGCTCCGGTGCAGATGATGGGCGGATTCTCTCATCGAATGGGGCTCACGATTACCGGCGGCAAAGTGATCCACAGATACGTCTGATAATCGGCATGGCAGAGCCCCGCAGGTTTGCCAGGTGACTCCGCGTTTCCCTCGAGAGGTGGGTATGGGTTTGAAGTAGGCTATTCCCAACCCAGGGCTAGCGGATTGCCTACTCGCCCGCACACTGGGGATTGAACTTCGCCAGGCAATATCACCCTCCGGGTGCTCATCTGTCTCCCTTCCTGGTGAAGCTCCGGAAGGTCAAAAATCCACGGTTCGAAGTCTGAAATATTGTATTGACAAGGGAGATGAGGTGATATAGAATTCCATTGGGCTAGATGGAGGGGATGAATGATCGAGATGAGCATCGATAGCATACGCGTGAGCATGATGAACTATCAAAGGGTGGTGATTCTGAAGGAGAAGAGCTCTGATCGTTATCTTCCCATCTGGATCGGCCCTGCTGAAGCTGATGCGATTGCTATCAAACTTCAGGGTGTCAACCCTCCTCGTCCGCTCACTCACGATTTAGTCGATTCCATCATCAGGAATCTGGGTGCTTCCGTAAGTTCAATCGTGGTGAGTGATCTGCACAACGATACCTTCTATGCCAAATTGATCCTCGATGTAAACGGCAAACGGCTGGAGCTAGATTCACGTCCTAGCGATGCGATGGCTATCGCCATACGGGCGCAAGCACCTATTTATGCCGCGGAGACGGTCTTGGATCGAGCTGGCATTATTGTGGATAGTGAGACCGGAAAGCCTTCAACCCAGAGTAAGGATACCAAAAGTGGAACAACGGAGGAAGAGTTGAAGAGTCTATCGGCCTTCCGTGATTTTGTGGATAGTTTGAATCTAGAAGACCTTGGCAAGGGCCAGGGATAGCCAAATAAGGTGGTTTGTCTGATGCGCTTTTTACGAACCGGGGCGCTTGGTTCCGGGAAAACGACAGAAATGAGGGGAACTAGTGATTAGAAGGCCTTAACCATAGAAGGTTAGGGCTTTTTTATGGGGAAGTCCGTGTGGGAGTGGTAGGGTTAAGCAGAGAAATAGGGAGGGTCTTCCATGACTTTTCTCTGGTGAGGGGTGGCGTTTGGCAGCTGTGCCCATAGCGCATTGTGGGTGGTACAAGGGTCGAGGTGGTTGGTGAAGAAGCCGTGGATAGTGGCTGTACGTTTCATCGGGATTGGGTGGTATATCGGACTGTGTATCGCGGGGGGAGTGTTTCTGGGGCGGTGGATAGGGCAGAAGGTGGGGGCCGAGACCTTTTGTAGCCTTATGGGATTAGCAGTGGGTGTGGTTGTGGCAGTATACGGAATCTGGATAGCTTACTCATTGCTTAACAGGAACGGACTCGCAAACAAGGAAGATAAGGAGAAATAGGTCGTGCCTAAGATACCGAAGATAGGTTGCCTTGGTATTGTGCTCCTTGCTCTCGTAATGATGGTGGTGGGTGGTATGTTTCTCGGAGTGGCCACGCCGGAAGTTCATTTGCCTCCCGGCGATCTTCTGAAAGCAGAAACTCCGCACAAATGGACAAAGACCGACAAGAATTGGGTGGATGATCGCGGCGTTGTCGATATCGAAATCAAGGTACAAACTGAAGACAAAGAGCTGGTGGCGGATGAGCCTCTGACGCTCTACGCCAAGCCAAAGAATGCCGACAATATGCCGGCTAACCCGGTATACGAGTGGCGGTTCGTGGTCGATGAGGAAGAGGTCTATCGCATCGAAGAGGGCGGAAGCACTGTCGAGTACACGTTTACTCAGAAGGGTGATCTGGCCGTCGATGTGCTGGTCAAGGATGCCGATAGCGGGGCTCTGGTAGTCGGCGCTGCCATCCATCACGGGAAAAAATCCGCTTTCCCCATCACCAACACCATGATCGCCTCGTGGATTACCGTTATTGTGCTGGTGACGGTGATGTTCTTCGCGATGCGCAAGCGATCCCTGGTACCAACGGGCCTTCAGAACGTTATTGAGGCGATCGTTGAATGGTTGCTCACCTTTGTGGAAAATGCCGCCGGCAGAGAGAACGGGCGGAGATTCTTCCCCATTGTGGCCACGATCTTTTTCTTCGTCATTACCAACGCGTACTTGGCTCTTCTGCCCATTTTCAATGTGATCGGTTGGGGTCATCAGATGAGCTATGAGACGGCGTTCTTCGGGGATCAGAGCGGATTCGTGGTGACCACCACGATCCTCCGGTCGGCAAACACTGATGTTAACCTGCCGCTGGCGCTGGCCATCGTATCCTTCATCTCTGTTGAGTTCTGGGGAATCACCGCAATCGGATTCCGCCATTACATGGGCAAGTTCATTAAGATCAAACCGGTATTCAAGGCCATCGCCAGCTTTAAGCCGATGGAGATCGTTACCGCGGTTATCGGGGCGTTTGTAGGCTTGATCGAGCTTCTCACCGAATTCATCCGCCTGCTCAGCTTCACCTTCCGATTGTTTGGCAACATGACGGCGGGCGAAGTCCTTCTGATGATGATGGCCTTCCTGATGCCGCTACTGGCCGGTGTCCCATTCTATGGATTGGAGTTGCTGATCGGCTTCATCCAGGCATTAGTCTTTGCCGGGCTAACGCTTGGGTTTGCTATGGTTGCTGTTATCCCACATGAAGAGGAAGAGCACTAAGAGGCTTTCTAAACAAACTGGAGGAGGACCGTACAGATGATCGACCTAGGAGTACTGGATGTCGTAAAGGATGTGGCCATTCATGCACAAGCCGCTGCTGCCACGAGTGGGTGGAGCGAGGATGCGGCCAAGAGGCTCGCTGCCGGTTTGGCGATGGGAATAGGTGCTATAGGCCCTGGGATCGGAATTGGTATTCTCGGCAATGGTGCCATGCAGGCTCTCGGCCGGAATCCCGAAGCCAGAGGTCCAATAATGACCAACATGCTGATCGCGATTGGTCTGTGCGAAGCCGTTGCGATCTATGCCTTGATCATTGGCATTATCCTGGCCATGATGTAGAAGAGTCAATCGTCCCGAACGTGCCGCTCGGATTTCGGAGAGCATCCATGCTTTGAAATCAGGGGGCGGTTCGGGGAAACAGAGAAGGTCTTCCAGGGCGGCCGCGACCGAGAGGGATCGAAGGAGCGGTGAGTGGCTGAGGATATGTCACTATAGAGGTGCAGTATGGGCGATATGATAAATAGTCTAGGCATCAGCTGGCAAGGGCTTCTGGTGCAGTTGATAAACTTTAGCATTCTATTCGGGGCGTTGGGGGCTCTGGCCTATAAGCCGATAATGAAGCTGCTGGATGAGCGTTCGGAGAAGATCAAAGAAGGCTTAGATAAATCGGAGCAGGCTGAGAAGCGCGCCGTAGAGATCGACGTGGAAGCCAAGAAAGCTCTTGAAGAGGCTCGCAAAGTGGGACAGGCCCTGATTGCCCAGGCAACCGAAACAGCCGGTAAACATGGTGAAGTGCTGAAGGAGCAGGCCAAGAAGGAAGCCGAGGCGCTGATCGTGCGGGCAAGGGGTGAGATTCAGTCGGAGAAGGATCAGGCTATTGCGCAGCTTCGCAAGGAGTTTGCCGATATCACCATCCTCGCAGCGGGGAAAGTGATCAGCGAAGAGTTGGATAAGACAAAGCACCAGAAAGTGATCGACGAAGTGTTAAAAGCCAGTAGTCTGAAGGGAAAAGAGTAAGGATATAACAATGGCTGGAGAAATCGCGGCCAAGAGGCATGCACAGGCGGTATTCCAGATCGCTCAGGAAAAGGGCGACTTTGAGAAATGGCGTTCCGATCTGGATTTGATGGCGGCTGTATTCAGTAACGTGGCACTTCTACCCATTCTGGAAAATCCGAAGGTCCGTTTTGAGCACAAAGCTAAGGCCGTCACCCAGGGTTTATCGGGTGCCAGTGAAATGGCGCTCAATCTGGCCAAACTGTTGATTTTGAAGCGTACGGCACGAATTATGCCGCAGATAGCCCAGGAGTATGGACGGTTGGTAGATTTGCAGCAAGGAATCGCGCATGCCGAAGTGATCACAGCAACACCGGTAGATCAGAGTACATTGGAGAGCTTCAAGCAACATCTGGCTCAGATCACCGGAAGCAAGATCGTTTTGAATGTCAAGGTGGACCCGGCCATCATCGGCGGTTTTGTGGCTCGAGTCGGAGACAAGGTGATTGATGGCAGCGTTCGCAGCCGCCTGCAGAGCCTGAAACAGAGAATCATTCAAGCAGGATGAACGGGGACGCGGTTTAAAACTGCGTCGCGAGGGTCTGCTCCCAAAGGATATACGTCGGAGGTAAGGCCAATGGCAAATGCACAAGAGATTGCATCAATAATTAGACAACAGATTCAGCAATTCGGCGCTGCGGTGAGTGCCGTTGATGTTGGCACCGTAGTGGAGGTAGGAGACGGCATTGCCCGAATCCATGGTCTGGCGGGAGTCAAATCGATGGAGTTGCTTGCCTTCCCCGAAAACATCATCGGCATGGCGCTCAACCTGGAAGAGGATAACGTGGGTGCAGCCATATTCGGCGAATATCAGAAGCTCAAAGAGGGTGATGAGGTTCGCTGCACGGGCCGTATCGTCGAGGTCCCGGTGGGAGAGGGATTGTTGGGCAGAGTAGTGGACTCGCTGGGACAGCCGCTGGATGGCAAGGGCCCGATTAAATCCGATAAGATGCGTCCAGTTGAGCGTGTGGCTCCCAATGTGGTGAGCCGCAGTTCTGTGAACACGCCAGTGCAGACCGGTATCAAGACCATTGATGCCTTGGTTCCGATCGGAAGAGGACAGCGCGAGTTGATCATCGGCGATCGCGCTACCGGAAAGACGGCGCTGGCGTTGGATACCATCATCAATCAAAAGGGTGGAAACCTCATCTGCATCTATGTAGCCATCGGTCAGAAGGCCAGTAAGGTGGCTAAGGTGATCGGCATACTCGAGAAACATGGTGCCATGCCTTACACCATCGTGGTGGCAGCCAATTCATCG
>JAQTRE010000164.1 GCA_028711995.1 Dehalococcoidia bacterium
AGCGGCGCTCAAGAAGATGATACCGGTATTCGAGGCTGGTCTATGTGCCAGTCAGTTGGTTTCCATCGTAGAAAGCGGACAGAGAATAGGAGATGCAATCGTCCCTGAGAACAAAACGGCATTCGCCACAGTCTGTAGCATCGTCGTTAATGGTGCTCTACTGAAGTCGGGCATCCCCATGGACTCGCGCTTTGGCGGGATATTGCAGATCAAAGATCGGAAGCCCAAGCGCTTCACTGAGATCATCCACTACAACGGCTGCTCACTCGACCCTTCAGAAATATTCATCAGAGCGAAAATGACTTCAGTCACTGAAGCTGCTCATACTGGCAGCGGAGAGATTCTAGCCAATTTCCGCGAGATCCCTTCAATTTGCCTACCAACAGTCGAACGTGTTCAACAAAGCCTAGAATCGGCCGGCCTAGGTAGGGTCATGATCTGCGGAACCCCCAGTGAGGCGGTGTGCGAAATCCCAGTGGAACCGAACAAGATTGGTATGGTTCTCCTGGGTGGCTTGAACCCGGTGGCAGCAGCCATGGAAGCTGGCTTCGAAGCCGATAATCAGAGCATGGCTACGGTCATGGAATATGGTGAGTTGGTGCAATTTCAGGATCTGTTGAAGGAGCGATATTAGATTTACACATGGTGACGCGGCAGCGATGTGCGTTCCAATCGTCAGAGTAGTATACCTGGGAGATGAAAGGAGGAAGAGACTATGGTACAAGCGATCGCGAAGAGTAAGAAGGTAGCCGAGGACAACAATCCATTTGAGATCGTAAAGAGGCAGGTCGACAAATGCGCGGAGATATTGGAGTTGTCTACAGAAGTCACCGCCATGCTGAAGAGCCCCATGCGCGAGTTGCACGTGTCTCTGCCGGTTCGTATGGATGACGGTTCTACCAAGGTCTTTCAAGGCTTTCGAGTCTTATACAATGATGCTCGCGGCGCCGGAAAGGGAGGAATTCGCTTTCACCCGCAAGAGACAATTGACACTGTGCGGGCGCTGGCTGCCTGGATGACCTGGAAATGCTCTTTGCTGGATTTGCCATTGGGCGGAGCCAAGGGCGGTATCGTCTGCAATCCCAAGGAAATGTCCGCTGGTGAGTTGGAGCGGCTTAGCCGAGCTTATATCCGAAGCATTTATCCATTTATCGGGCCCGAAAAGGATGTCCCGGCTCCGGACGTGTACACCAATCCGCAGATCATGGCCTGGATGGCAGATGAGTATTCGGTGATTGCAGGCAAACCTCAGTTTGGAGTGATAACCGGCAAACCACTATGCATAGGCGGTTCTCCAGGGAGAGGTGATGCCACAGCTCGCGGTGGCATGTTTACGATCCGCGAAGCGGCCAACGATTTGGGAATAGACTTGAATAAAGCCACGGTGGCGATTCAGGGCTACGGTAATGCTGGCTATTTTGCAGCTAAGTTGTGCCAGGAGATGTTTGGGTGCAAGGTGGTGGCCGCCTGCGACAGTAAAGGCGGAGTGTATTCAACGAAGGGTATCGATTCAAAGAAAGCCTTCGAATGCAAGCAGGAAAGTGGCTCTGTCTGTAGCTTGCTGGGAGTAGAGCACGTCTCCAATGATGACATTCTGGCCATGGAGGTAGACATTCTCATCCCGGCCGCTATTGAAGGGGTGATTACAGAAAAGAACGCCCACAAGGTGAAGGCTAAGATTCTGGCTGAGTTAGCCAACGGCCCAACAACTCCGGATGCCGATGACATTCTCTTTGGTAACAATGTGCATGTCATACCGGATTTCCTGTGCAACGCGGGGGGCGTGACCGTCTCCTATTTTGAGATGGTTCAGAATGCCTATATGTACTGCTGGGATGAGGCTGAAGTACGTGAGAAGCTAGATAAGCGGATGACATTCGCTTACCGATCTGTGCTTGATACCAGTCGGCAGTTCCATATCAGCATGCGGCAAGCAGCTTATGTAGTAGCGGTGAGACGGGTGGTAGATGCGATGAAGACTCGGGGGTGGGTATAAGGTCTTACGTTCGCGGCCGAAAGGGCTCAAAGAGACTACAAAAGGAGGCTACGGCGATGGAGAGAACAGCTGAAAAGACGACAAAACAGCTATTTCAACCCTGTCCGCTTTATGAAGAAGGATTTGGCGGCCGGTGCAAGGATTGCGGCAAGCGTCAAGAATGTATCGCGCTAACGGTCCTTGACAAACTGCAAACGATTGAAAGCAAGCTTGACACTCTGATTTATTAGCCAAAAAGACAAAAACATCCAGAGCACAGACTTCTACAGGTGGCTTCTTATCCGTGCACTGGGCTATATCCTATGAGTGCGGATGTTGTATCTATCGGAAAAGGGCAGTAAAGGAGAGAGCTATGATTAGGCTTGGGCTAGACCGGATGGAAGTACAAGCAGTCGTCAGGAGGTCGTTGTCAAGCCGGCGACTCGCCGGAGACGATCTGCCTGGTTCCTTGGCAACTGTGATTGGAGAGGTCATCGAAGAGAACAACAAAAAGCTGCTGGAGCAACTGGGGGCACTACTTGAAAAGGAGAATTTTAGTCGTGTCAGACGCTAGTATCGCGCTTAGCCCGAACACCGTCATCCGACATTTGGGCAAGCCGCCAGAGGAATTCACGAAGCAGGATCTGGTCAGGTTCATTGAGGAGAACAACATTGAAGCCGTCAATTTTCGGCACTTGGGCGGCGATGGCCGGCTGAAGACGTTGAACTTTGTCATCAGCAGCAAGTCTCAGTTGGATCGCCTATTGTCTGCCGGGGAAAGGGTTGATGGCTCAAGCCTCTTTTCGTACATTGACTCGGCTTCAAGTGACCTGTATATTGTGCCTCGCTACAAGACCGCGTACGTTAACCCATTCGCCACCATGCCAACGCTTGAGATGCTTTGCACGTATTACACGAAGGATGGCAGCCCCCTACCAAGCTCACCCGAGAATATTCTCAGGAAAGCTAACCAGGCGCTGCTCAAAAGCACTGGGCTGACTTTGCAGGCGATGGGTGAATTGGAGTATTACGTTGTGGCGAAGAGGCAGAGTCAATATCCCACGATGGCCCAAAAGGGCTATCAGGAATCGGCTCCGTTCTGCAAATGGGAGACTCTGAGATACGAGGCAATGAAGGCGATAGCCCGGGCGGGGGGCTGCATAAAGTATGGGCATTCCGAAGTAGGCCACATCTGTGGTGAAGAGCAAGAGATGGAGCAGAATGAGATAGAGTTTCTCCCGGTTCCGGCCGAAGACGCTGCAGATCAGATCGTCATAGCCAAGTGGATACTGAGGATGATCGGCAACAAGTATGGAGTGGTAGTGACTTTTGCCCCCAAGATATTAGTTGGACACGCGGGGAGCGGCCTCCACATCCACACCAGATTGATGAGAAACGGGACCAACGTGATGGTCGATGGCAACGAATTGAGCGAGGTGGCACGTAGGACAATTGCTGGTTACCTTAGCCTGGCACCATCGCTGACTGCGCTTGGCAACACCGTCCCGCTATCCTTCCTCAGGCTGGTGCCTCACCAGGAGGCACCCACCAACATCTGCTGGGGTGATCGGAATCGCTCTGTCCTAGTGCGCGTACCTCTAGGATGGCTGAACGTGGGGAACATGGTAAAGGATGCCAATCCGCAGGAAACAGCAGATTCTGCCACATTCAGTGACAGCCAGACTGTAGAATTCCGTTGCCCGGATGGCTCAGCAAACGCTCATCTTCTCATGGCAGGGCTCGCGGTTGCGGCCCGGCATGGTCTCGAGATGGAGGGTGCCCTCGAACTGGCCAAGAAGCTCTACGTTGATGTTAACATCTTCTCCAGCGAACACAGCAAGGTTCAGCAGACATTGCCCCAACTGCCTGTTTCCTGCTGGGACTCAGCAGAATGCCTGACAAAAGATCGCCACATCTATGAGAAGGATGGTGTCTTCCCGGCGGTGGTCATCGACGGGTTGGCGAAGATTCTGCGGAGCTACAACGACAAGGACCTCAGCCAGAGGTACTACGGCAAAGGAGACGAAATCCAGAAACTGGTGGATCAGTACTTTCACTTTTCCTAGAAGCGGTCTTGAACCACCGGGAACTGGTTGCTGCACTGCTTTGTGCCTCCATTTTTTGAATAGGGCTCAAAACCGAGATCCTACCAGAAGTAATGCTTCATCCACCCATTTTGGGGTGACTTCTTAAGTTTACAATGATTTGAACAATAAAGAGGCCAAGCATGATGAATCCCCAAGTCAAAGAGGTCTTCCACGGCATCACTACAAATCCATAGTTCATCGCGTAATAAAGACCAAGGTAGGGTACCAGCCATTTCCAGTTATTCTTCCAGTTCTCACGAAAATTGATTCTTAAAACGTAGTCATACAGCCATTCCATGAGTAAAAAGGCAAGGAATATCCCTAGAAAAATAATGTATCGCACTGTTTCATTTTCCTGGTACACTAGGAAAATTCCATATACTGCAGGAATTGCTAATAGAAAATAAATCCAACCGAATCGATAAAGAAGGGCTATTCTGTTCTTTCGAACAAGAAAGAGCAAAATCAGAAAGATACTGTTCGCCAATCCTAGGATAAAGAAAAAGACTTCTAACATCTCGTATAATCCCCGCTAAATGACAAGAGATTTTCTGTCCCTGAACCTGTCTGTTGATCTATTCTCCTTGTATTGCGAGGTCAATTGCCTCTTTGAGCCGCTGCGGATCGTCCGTCCCTATTCGAGACTTCTTGCCGGTTCGAAACTTTATCTCCACGGCTTGAAAGCCGGATACATTGTAGAGCCACCCATTGGGAGCAATACGTATTCCCCATCCATAATACCAGCGGTTCCTAACAATTTGGCTCGATTCTATATCATGTAACTTAAATCGTTCATGGATAAGACCGGGGCCGAATCGCAACTCTAAATCATCTTCGTTGATTATTACTGTCAGGCTGGAGAACAATACCAAAGCAGCCGCAATAACTACCAGCACCCCGATGGCAATCCAGTTCATTCCAGCATTAGCTAGGACGATGCCGATAAGAACCATTGTAGCTGCCATTACTATGATGATCAAATATGCCACCTGAGTGTGTTTGTATCGTTCCATAATTCAGCAACTTCCAGGAGAATTATACTGCCGGGTGGACTGGTTACTCAAAAAGAGAGGTGAGGTATAAGAACAGCCGTTGAATTGAATATCAGAGTATGGTTAGAATAAAGTTAATCGCTGCTGAAAGGATTCGGATTCCTTAGGAAAACTATCAAAAGGTCACGATAACTCATATTGGGTTGCCTGAAGAAACGATAAGTACAGGCGAGGATCTACAATCCCTAGAGGCTGGAGTAGCAGGTGATTTCTCTTTCTGTTCTTTCATCCTTCAGGGATATCTCCGGACCTTTGTTAAGATAAGCAAGCTCTTTTAGCCGTTCACTCGGGATGCCAAAATCAAAACGGGCTCTACCGAATATGTTCTCGTCAGCAATGAATTGGACAATAGTACCGGTATCACTGGCTTCACCAACTTCATTTACCCTGCTCCGGGGAATTCCTTCCCGATATTCCTGCTCATAGGTTTTGCCATTACGCTTAACAGTAATCTTAAGCCATGATGACAGGGCATTGACTACTGATGCGCCAACCCCGTGTAGTCCACCGGATACTCTATAGGTATCACCGCCAAACTTGGCTCCAGCGTGCAGGGTCGTCATTACAGTCTCAAGTGCAGATATGTTCGTTATTGGATGCGTGTCTGTGGGAATGCCACGTTCATTGGCTTCAACCCTGGTTGTAGCATCCCCCAGAATGGTGCACAGGATTCTGGCATAGTGGCCAGCCATGGCTTCATCAACATTGTTGCAGACGAGTTCATACACCAGATGGTGTAATCCACGCTGGTCGGCGCTACCGATACATTCCAAACCGTCGTCGTACTACTTCAAGCCTGCCCAGAACATGGATATCGCCAGCAGCATATTTATCTGCTGTCGGTACATCCGGAGGAGAAGACGGATTTTCTTGTGCCAGGATGATGTCTAAACTCCTTCATCAG
>JAQTRE010000165.1 GCA_028711995.1 Dehalococcoidia bacterium
ATGTTTAAATCGATGCAGGAACTTGGCGGTTGGGGCAAAATGAAGTTCTTAGGTGTGTCTCAGTCGTCGGGTGGCAATGATGTTGTACAAGCGGCTGGTGCGGAGGGTGTATTTGTCAGCTCCTACTGGAATCCTGATGTTCAGAACTCAGGCACAGCATATTGGCTAGATAGCTGGAAAGCGTACGTGGCAGCCCATCCGGACTTTGGGAAAAGTGAGGGGGCTATACCTCCCGTCAACGTCCTGCCGTTCTACCAGACTCTCTGGGGGGCCATAAGTGCGATCCAGTTGGCAGGCAGCGATGATCCGGCAAAAATAGTACAGGCAGCCACGTCGGGCAATCTCAAATGGGATTCACCGGCTGGAATGCTGACGTGGAACGAGCACGGACTATCCGACGAAAGCATATTGATAGGTCAGGTCCATAATGGTACGACAACGATTCTGAGAACATATAAGGATAGTCCTGTGACGCTACCGTAGGGGTCGTTCTCTGCTGAGCAGTATCGAGCTGACAGCATCTTTGCTAGTGGACATCTCTCCGTGCCAGTGAATTTGCGGGGGATGCACAAGCAGTCCAGAAGTTTTACAGAGGAGTTTTGATTCCGTCTGTCGCGGGTTCTGTTCTGCCGATGATGCGTCCTTTATGTCGGCTGTAGTCACTTTTGCAGACAACGTCAGCAGGGTACGCTTGGCACGGCGCAGGGGATAATTTTCCATCTGATGTAGATTACTATGTTCCGTGGTGTCAGCCGAGAGTAATGGAAGGTATTCTCAAGAAATAGGCATTGAATGAAACAGTGGGGTATTGCAATGTCAATATCTTGTTTCCCGCTACCAATGGATAATGGTGGTCCTTT
Organism: Dehalococcoidia bacterium; assembly: GCA_028711995.1. NCBI lineage: Bacteria > Bacillati > Chloroflexota > Dehalococcoidia > Dehalococcoidia bacterium. The sequence goes on from JAQTRE010000165.1 coordinate 861, forward strand.
GCGAAGCCGGAAGACCAACCCAGCCCATTCGGCGTAGGGGAATAGAATATGGGTGCTATTGTTCTCGACTAGTCTGGATTATCGGACTAGGCAGGTAATGCCTTTTTCAGGGGTCTGCTACGTCGAATCAATGGAGTGAATGGGTTCAAGCCTCAAACGCCTGATGCGAGAAGAGTGGACAAATGTCGAAACTGGAGGAGATCAAGAAACTGAAGGCTGTGTATTTCCGCTTGCTCGGTCAGAAGCACTGGGAGGAATGGGCGGATATATTCGCGGGGGATGCCACAGTCCACCTGGGAAGACGGAGAAGGCACAGCAGTGAAAGCACCGGCAAAGGGAATCTTCCGCCGGTGAGTCAGATCGGCATTATTGTTAAAGACGTCGAAAAGATGGTGCAGTTCTATTTTTCGGCCTATTGCTCTGAACTCCAATAAAGACTTGAGAGAGATCGAGGTTGTGAAGGCTTTTGCCTCACCTTAGACTTTTCAGTGAGATCAATGGCCTGCAGTAGGGAAGGCCCAAAAGAACAAGGGGGATAATTAGTATATGACGAAGCAGAGCGTGTCAGGAGTATTTGACCTAAGTGGCAAGAGTGCCATCGTTACAGGAGGTGCCAGAGGGATCGGGCAGGCGATTGCATTTCGCCTGGCGGATGCCGGAGCTGGAGTAATTGTCAGTGACATCGATGCCGATGGCGCCAAACAGACAGCGGAAGCCATCAAGTCCAGAGGCGGCAAAGCAGATTGCATCCGCGCGGATGCATGCAGAATGGAAGATGCGGGAAAAACAGTCAAGGCAGCTCTGGACGCCTTTGGGCGCCTCGATATTCTGGTCAACAATGCCGGAATTGTCGAGTCGCATTCGCCGTTCCTCCAGACAACGGAAGAGCGGTGGGACAAGATATTGGATACCAATCTCAAAGGCACGTTCTTCTATTCTCAAGCTGCCGGTAGGCAAATGATAAAAGCCGGAAGGGGGGGCAGGATCATCAATATGGCATCTGTCGAGGGATTCCAGCCCCGGCCCAATAATGCAGTCTACGATATCTCCAAGGCCGGGGTGGTCATGCTCACTAAGTCCTTGGCACTTGCGCTCGCTTCGGAGAAGATTCTGGTCAATGCCATTGCGCCGGGCGGAATCAGTACCCCCGGAGTCGATAAAGTTTTGGCCGGTTTTGCAGCGGGAGCTGGCGCGGATATCGAGACGGTCAAAAAGGCTGGTGCAGCAAAGATGATTTTGGGTCGCTGGGGAGAGTCTGATGACGTCGCTGGCGCAGCGCTGTTTCTGGCTAGCGGCGCTGCAAGTTATATGACTGGCAGTGTAGTTGTGGTGGATGGTGGATTTCTGCTGACCTAAAACGTTTGGGCTGTTGCAGGATCATTCCGGAGTGGAACGGCAGGATTACAACTCTGTGCCACAAATGGTTCACATGGTTGTCGTCTGGATATGATAACATCCCATTCAACATAGTTAGCAACCGAATGAGGGGGAAATTTGTCTGTAAAAGAGATGCAAAAAGGATTGGCATACGCTAGCCAAATCACTAGCGACCGAGAATTGAGAGCACGAGAGCTAAAGGCAAGCGGTACGCAGATAATTGGTTATTTCTGCTGTTCTGTACCCTTGGAGTTTTTCACCGCTGTTGGGATCGTTCCTTACCGGATTTTGGGGAATATACACGAACCGATAAGCCGGGCTGACGCATATCTTGAGACCAGCATGTGTGCTTTTGTCCGAAGCTGTCTGGACCTGAGTTTGAAAGGCAAATATGATTTGCTGGATGGGATGGTCGGCATCCATGCATGCGACAGTATACAGCGGGTGTACGACGTCTGGAACTATTGCCACCGATCCGATAATTACAAATACACGCACTTTATCGACATGCCGCATGTGGTAAGGCCAGCATCAATTATCTTTTTCAAAAAGCAACTGGGATTCTTTAAGAAGAGTCTAGAGGTCTACACCGGCAAGGCCATAAGTGATGCGGATCTTGTCAAGGCCATACAGCTTCACAACGAGAATCGCAAGCTTCTTCGTAGACTGTATGATCTGAGGAAAAATGACCCGCCTCTTCTTTCAGGTTCCGAAGCGGTGGAGGTTACATTGGCTGGCATGTCCCTGCCGGTGCAGGAGTACAACAAACTGCTGGAGGAAGTGATAGCTGAAGTCGTCGGTCGGAAGCCGCAATGGCCAACGGGGGGTTCCCGAATTTTGGTCTATGGCACTCTGATGGATGATACTACCCTTACGGAACTGGTGGAAAGCGCTGGCGGCCATGTGGTGATTGACGACAGTTGCACGGGCAGCAGAACTTTCTGGCACGATGTCCAGATCACCGCCGATCCGTTGGATGGTCTGGCCAAACACTATCTCGATGATATACCATGCCCGCGTACCTATCGGGATTTCGAGGGATCTCACCGGGATGATATAGAAGCGCGGTTTCGTTACTTGGGAGAACTTGCGAAGGACTTTGGGGTGGATGGGGCTATCCTTTCAATCGTCCGCTTTTGCGATCTTAAGGAGTGTGATGCCCCGGATATAAGAGATTATTTGCAGGGAAAACTCGGATTGCCTGTGTTGCATCTGGGAGACGCCTACGATTCGACCGCCAGCGGACAGCTAAAGACCAGAGTGCAGGCGTTCTTGGAGATGACCGAGATGAGCAGGGGGAGTAATTAGGACAATGGCAAACGTTCCAAATGAACCAAAAGGCTCTAAGCCCAAAACTACAGCAACCAAGTCTACTCGAACCGCCAATCTAGCATACAGCAAGTATCTGAAGAAGATGTATACGCGAGCGGCTGAAAGCGCGGCAAGGGGAAATCCGGTTGCCTGGGTGATGGCAGGTGCGATGGCTGATGAGATACTGGTGGCCATGGATATAGGGCGCGTTTATCCCGAGAACTTTGCCGGGGTATGTGCTGCCAAGAAGGGAGCGCAGCCCTTTCTGGAGGCCGCTGAGTCTGATGGTTTCTCTAACGTCATCTGTGGTTATGCGCGAACCGGAATCGGTTATGGGCGGATGAAAAGGCAGTTGGGAGCAATACCGCCCGGCACTCCAGATGGAGGCATGCCCGACCCGGCGATGCTTGTGGGTCGGACCACTTCTTGTGATATCGGCTATAAGTGGTTTCAGGCTCAAAAGCGTTATGAAGATGCGCCTCTGCATGTTATCGATGTGGTGATGCCGCCGCTGGCATCCAATCTGGAGGAGGTGCTTCCCTCTTACATTGAGTTCCAGACCGAGGAACTGAGGGCTTTCATCGCATTTGTTGAGAAGGTCACAGGAAGGAAGATGGACTATGACCGGCTGAACAAAGTGGTCGACATTGCCCACGAGTCTATCTGGCATTATTATGAAACCCACAAGCTGAGGAGGGCCATTCCATGTCCCATGCCGACTCAGGATCATCTGGCTTGTTTTGCCCCAGGCTTTTTCATGCTGGGCGAACCGGAGACACTAGAGTTCTACAAGGACCTTCATGCAGAGGTTCAGCAACGGGTCGATGAGAAGGTGGGCGTCATTCCCAACGAGGAGTTCCGCCTGCTCTGGGCGGGAGGGTTGCCGCCCTGGCATAATCTGGGGATATTCAATTACTTTGAGAGCCTCGGCGCGGTGTTTGTTGCCGAGACATGCTACAACATCTGGGATCCTTACCCTCCGGGAACAAGGGGTGATGTAGTGGAGTGGATCGCTAGGAGCAGCATCCACCACCGGACCGAGTATCTGACGCCCCCGAGAGACCCTAGGGTATCCGCGGGTGGACTAAAGGCAGGCACGTTTCTGAGCGGCAGGCAGGTTTCGGTGCAGTGGCTTCTGGACAAGATTAATGATTACAAAGTCGATGGGCTGGTGATGCACGGTACCATGTCCTGTCGGGCCTGTACTATAGGCCAGCTGTACTTCAAGGACACGCTCAAAGAATACATCGATCTTCCTACCCTTTTCATCGAAAGCGATATCATCGACGAGCGTAATTTTTCCGAAACGAACATGAAATCCCAGATTGATTCGTTTGTGGAGAGTCTGGCTAATGCCAGAAAGCGCAAACAGGAAAGTCAGGCCAGGGAAGTTGGCAAGTCCGGACAAACCTCGAAAGCTTAAGTCAAAAATGGAGTGACGAATTCACTAGGGGGGAAAGCCGTGGATTTCGAGTTTATCATGCTGAAGAAGGAAAATCAAATTGCCACACTCACCTTGAATCGGCCGCAGAAGAAGAATGCGCTAAATTACAAGATGCTGCAGGAAATACTGATAGCCGTCGCTGATGTGGGCAAGGATAGTGATGTGAGGGTAATGGTGGTGACTGGGGCTGGGGACGCTTTTTGCGCCGGGGCCGATCTCAGGATCGCTGAACTGAAAGCGGGCAAGATAGGGCCTAGACACGTGGAGGAGATGTGGGTGCGCATCAATGAAGAGGGGTTTCCTCCGGGGCAGCTTCTCACCATTTGTCATGAGGCCATAGCAGCTATACGTCAGGTGCAAAAGCCAACGATCGCCATGATGAAAGGAGATGCCGTTGGCGGTGGTTTTGGTATGTCGTTGGCCTGTGACATGCGGGTTGCTGCTCTAAACACCCGGTTTATGATAGGTCACCCGCGGATCGGTTTCGTGCCGGATCTGGAGGAGGCATGGGTGTTGCCCCGGATGGTTGGCTTGGGTAAGGCCCTGGAAATTATCATGGCCTGTGAATTTGTCAGCGCCGAGGAGGCATATCGGATCGGGCTGGTCAACAGGCTGGTGCCAGTGGAGAAACTGGAGGAGGAGACCAAAAAATTGGCCAAAAGCTTGATGACTATCCCTCCGATAACCCAACGGTTGATTAAACAAACCGTCTACGCCGGGCTTAGTACTGATCGGGATTCTGCGGTATTGCTGGCGTTAGCATGTAATGCAATGATCATGAAGTCGCGAGACCATGATGAAGCCACCATGGCTCTTATCGAGCGCAGGGCTCCGGTATACCGGGATGCGAATCTGCTATTCGATGAGACAGGTTCCTGAGTAGGCACCTTTCGAGGAGGAGCGATGAGTTATCAACTAGAGGAGAAGCCGAGGGTAAGTGAGAAGGTAGGCAAACTGAAAGAGAGCTTTCTTGAGACGGCGGTGACGCTATCGACGGAGCGTCTGCGGAGTGTATTAGA
>JAQTRE010000166.1 GCA_028711995.1 Dehalococcoidia bacterium
AGTCGAGGCATGGTGCAAGAGCAGAAACAATCTGAATGCCAAGATCAATTGGCATTTCACCATAGATGACGCCAGGGTAAAATTGAGACGCCTTTATCCGTCAATCATTACGTGACATGACACTAGTTTATCGGCCTGACGGCCTGACTTTGTCCCACAACTCCAGGCACCCTTTGCCTGTTCTTGTGAAGGGAAACAAAGCGTGAACTCTCTGCAGGCTTCCAGGCATTCGTGAGTGTATCGGGCGTGACCAACGGAGATGGCGATCATCGGTGGCTGCAGACAGGTGAAAGTCCACCAGGAGAGGCCCATCACGTTGGGCTTTCCTTCCTTGCCTAAAGTGACAACCAGCGTGTATGGATAGGGTGAGCCCAGTTCGATGGCGGTATTCAAATTCACCTCTTGCATCTGCTCCTCCCTCTCAGATCGTCTTCATTCCGCAGTAATCTTGCCCAAAGAACCGGAGACCGCGATAGCACCTGCTAGGAAAGCTGTGCTGCCAGATAGTTTTGGATCCCCATCTGGCGTATTTGATCAAATTGCTGCTCGATGGTGTCGATATGGCTTTCCTCGTCCTTGAGAATCGACTCAAACAGTTCCCGGCTTCCGTTGTCTCCGAGTTCTACCGCCAGCCGAATGCCATCATTATATGACTTGATTGCGCCATCCTCAAGAATCCAATCGTTTTTGTGTTGGGGTTCAATCTCCGGGCCGATATGAATCTTCTTCAGATTACTTACGATGGGCCACCCTTCAAGGAAGAGAATGCGCTCGATGAGTCTTTCTGCGTGTTTCATCTCGTCGATGGCGCGTTTCTGAGCCACTTTATGCAGATGGTCGTATCCCCAGTTGGCGCACATTTCCGCATGGACCATATATTGACTGATGGCCGTGAGCTCGTCAGACAGCAGATCATTCAGCTTCTCGATTACCGTATCATTCCCTTTCATTCTTCCTCCTTCAAACGGGCAAGCTCAAGCGTTGATCTTCCAGACAACTGCGTCCTGAACGTAGTTCCCGGATTTATTACGAATGTACATGGGATGAGTCTTGATGATCGGTAGGCTCCTCAAGGTTTCGGATGGTGCTCGGTATGAGCTCTGTGAGGGCGGGATGGATGTGCAAGCCCTCAATGATCTCGTGGATATGACCCCCGGATGTCATGGCATTGATCACCTCCTGGATGAGGATTGGCGCATTTGACCCGATGATGTGAAAACCCAATAACTCCAGATTTTCTTTATCTATGATGATTTTGGCAAAACTGTCCTTTTCCATCATCGCCTCGCCCTGAGCTACTCCCATGTATTCTCCCATGCCTACCAGTATCTGATGGTCCTTGCCGGCCTGTGCCTGAGTTAATCCCACTGAAGCGATTTTGGGATAAGAATACACCGCATGAGGTGCGGCGCGATAGTCCATTTTCTGCTTCTCCTCGCCAAAGGCGTTTTGCGCCGCTATCTCCGCTTCCCGATTGGCGACATGCGTGAACATCTGCTGACCGTTTGCATCTCCAATGGCGAAGATGTTCTTCTTGGTTGTCTGGAGATACTCATCCACCTTTATGTATTCTTTGCCGTCCAGTTCGACGCCCGTTTTCTCCGGTTTGAGCAGATCGGCATTCGACTTTCTTCCGACGGCAATGAGGGTCTTTTCGGCAGAAAGCCGCCGCTCTTTCCCGGAACTGTTTTCTTTGGCCAAAACGACGATCTGGTTACCGTTGGCCCTGACCTCCTCAACCGTGGTGCCAGTGCGAACTTCCATGCGCTTGCTCAATTCGGTCTTGAGCAGCGCCGCTATCTCCGGTTCCTCGGAGAGGACAAGCCGATCTGCCATCTCCACGATCGTTACCCGGGTGCCCATCGCTGCAAAGAAATGCCCGAACTCAACCGCAATATAGCCTCCACCAATGATTACCAGACTCTCTGGCCGTTCATTGAGCTGCAACACGGTTTCATTGGTAAGATACTCGATCTCATCAAGACCTTTGATGGGAGGGATCAATGGCCTGGAGCCGGTAGCGATGAAGATTTGCTTTCCCTTGATCTGCTCTCCCCCCACTTCAAGCGTATAATCGGCGATGAAATGTCCTTCCCCTTCATAGAAATCCAGCTCATTGGCTTCCGATAGGCCTTGTTTCATCTCCTTCTGGGCGTCTGAGATGCTTTTTCTCATCCGCTCCATGATGGCCTGAAAGTTGATCTCTCGCACCTCGGCATCGATCCCGAGCTTCCATGATTCCTGTATTTCGGTCACTCTGTCCGCCGGGGAAATCAGCATCTTGGACGGAATACAGCCCAGGTTCAGACATGTGCCCCCGTAAGGCCCTTTATCCACCAATGCCACTTTCAGGTGACGATCGAGAGCCTCCTCAACGATGCTCATCCCACACCCGGACCCTATTACGATGACATCATATGATTTCACTGATTTCCTCCTTGGGCGGTGCGATTCCGGTTTCAACAAAGTCTGCCGATATTCTCTCCAGCTCACTTTTCAGGGCGTTCCCGGTCCTTCAATGGGTAAACGAGCATTGTGTGTAGCACTTCTTTCAGTGAAGTCGCGCGGTATCTATTAGACCCTTTCCCCTGAAACATATTAGCATCAGGCAGGGTGCAATCACCCTGCCTGATGCTAGCGCTCTCTTTTTTTGGGGGCAAAGCGCACAAAGGCAAAGAACATGGCCAGCTTTTCATTTTGCCATTAGTCAGATCAGTTGCTAGCTGATGCGGCATCCGGATGGCGAGATGATGAGCACGGGAATCGAAGGATGCCTTATGCCTCTCTTATATACGCTTCCCAAGCCCGGTATAGGGTTCTGACCATTTCCCCATTAAGGTCTATAGAAATAAAACTTGAGGTCTTGCTATGAAGGTGAAGACATAAGGCCGGTACCTGCGTATTCGGCAGATCTTCTTAGAGATGCCTTTTCAAATTTCTCCGGTATGATCGGCTTATCCATTGTGGCAATCAGTTTCTTTGCCAGGTCAGAGTGCTTTTTGGCCTGGTTTTTCCAGGAGAACTCTTGCGCGTAGGCCAAAGCCCTCTCTTCCATTCGGATGCCGATCTCGGGATTCAGTATAAGATTCCGGATACCGTCAATGATGGATTGCGGCTCTTTGCTGGTGATTGCTTCGGCCATCCTCAGGGTCTCCCCCGAGCCTTCCATCTCCCGTCCGGCAACCAGAGCGCCGACGCCCAGTGCATGGGCAAGAATACCGCTCTGAGAGCATTCCCTGGGCCAGTAGAAGTTGAGGTCGAACGCTTTTTGAGCGACTCGCAGCATATCCTCTGGAAGGCAGGACTCCAGCAGGAAATTATCGCGGTTGTTCGTTTGCAAACGCAGTTGCTGGGCATAGGTCCTTTGAGAGGAATCCCTGGGCGCTCCGATGCGAAGTGCCAGGATCCGCTTTTGAGGGACAAGTTGCTGAAGGGTATCCCGAAGTTGGTAAAGGAATTCGGACTGCTTGCTGGGACAGAGGAATCCGGCTTGCCCGATGATGAAGCAATCTTGATCCGAAAGAATACCCGTGTGGCGTAAATTCTCCCTGGTATTTTCATCCAGATCGGATTCGTGGAGCAGAAAGTCACTTAGTCTTTTTCTGGCCTCGATTCGGCTTAGTCCGCCGATGTTTGAAGGCACGTGGACTCCATGTCGCAGCATGAATACCTTGTCCCAGTATTGAGGGAATGCTCCTGTGACTGCCTGATGGACCCCTTGGCTGAACACTGTGATAGCATCGACATGAGGCAGCACCATTCCGAGAAACTCCACCTGATTTTGGCGCAGACCACTTGGGGTTTCACCACTCTGAAAATGGAGTGTATGAAAGGTTACGATTTTTGGTAGGTGCAAACGGCTGAGCATAAGGGCAAATTTCCGGTCATCTCGCCATATCCCATGCTCGTGTTGAAACCACACTACCGCATCATCGAGCCTTCCACCAAGGGCGCTTATTCCAGAGAGAATCGCCGGGGCGGAAAAGTCCGCAGGGCCAGGTATGCCGTACCATGCCTGGCCTTTTGAGACTTCGTTCTTTTGGGTCATCTGTAGTCCGCAGGTGTTCAGGTCGAATGAGAGAACCTTCCACCGGCTCGAATCCAACTCGCGTGCAATAAAATGGGTGTAGTCTCCGATACCGCACAGGATGGGCCGATAGGTTCCGCTGAAGTAAATGGATGCCATTTGTGTTGCCTCCTTTCATCCGGCAGCCGTAGTCATATGATGAGATTGCCTGTCAGATCTTTCATGAGTTGCCGCCTTGGCGCGATGCAGATCAAGAGCAGCCTCGTTTTCAGGCTGGTTCGGATCGTGAATATAGGTTCTTGCGCTGCACTGAAGACAGGTGATAAACAGACCCTCCGTATCCTGTGCTAGATAGAGGTCTCCCCTGCATTTCTGGCATGACTTTAACCAGTACATCTTGTGACTCCTCTCGGAAAGTCGGGACTCTGGCGTTTCAGTTCTAATATAGGTGCTTCGGCTGAGCGAGAAAATTCGTATAGATGCGTATTTTGGCACGAAAATGCCCGTAGTTTTGGGTTAAGAGCCGGGATCGATTTCATTGGCCTCGTGCTATAATCCCTCGCGCTACCGCATATTCAACCATTTGGACATGATCGAGAAGCCCGAGTGTTTGCATTAAATTGGCGCGCTCGACTTCGACAATCTGGACCTTTAGGTGCAACTGCTCGGCGATCTCGGAGATGGTCCATCCTACCGCTTCCATGCGTATGAGCTCCCGTTGCAGGGTGCTCAGGTGATGATGGCAATCTGGAGACGAATCACAGGTTTTTGCCAGATAACTCTGGATTGCTGAAGGTGATAGGGGTAAACTGAGGTAGGTCTGGCCATGATTGACTGCGCGCACAGCATCCGCAAGCTTATCCAGGGAATCCTTCAGGACATAGGCCCGCGCTCCGGCGCGAAAGGCCTCGACAACATAACCCTCGTAGTTATATGCCGAGAGCACGATGGATGCGGTTTTTCGTGACCCGTGGGCAATGCCTCGAATCACCACAAGGCCATTGATATCCGGCATCACCAGATCGACGATCAGAACATCGGGGGAGAGTTTTTTCACCAGTTGAATTGCCTTTTCTCCATTGCTTGCCTCACCGATGATCTGAAGGTCAGGTTCTTTTTTCAGAAGTGAGATCACTCCCTGCCTGACCGAAGGATTATCATCGGCTATTACCAGGGTTATTACTGTCTCAGTCATTTTGTGCCTCGATTTGCCGAAACCTTAGGGTGACGATATTCTCGAATCAGGCGATTGAGAAGAGCCTGTCAAGCATTCCATATGGCGATCGGAAACTCCCCGTCCCAAATATCGGGGGATCAAAGAGGATGACTGTCAATATCTATCAGCCGCTTGATGAAATTGGTGAAGAACAGCCGCTCAGGTTTCTACATCTCATATATTAAAGGTCTTTGTCATGGGGGAATATACGTGGTCATACGGAGTTTTAGCGCCGGGAGTACGTATTTTTAGACCTATCGGCAGGCAATGTGACGGGGTAATGTCTTCTTTCCGAGGTCTGGGGTGATCCCCGTGGGGGCCTCCATTTATCGCACCCTTATAACAATTCCCCAACGAGTTAGGGACAGGGGTGGAGTCAGACTGGTTTGCCTCTTTCGATATGAGGAACTTGGTGACAAGGAGTTTATGGCGGCAATATCTGGTGCTTGAGGGCGTATCGAATTAGGTCCGTTTGACTGTGTAGATTGAGTTTGCGCATCATATTGGTGCGATGGACTTCCACCGTCCGCTGGCTGATGCCGATCTGTTTGGCAATTTCACCGTTTGTATAGCCCTGGGCAGCCATGTGCAACACCTCTCTCTCTTGCAGTCAACGTCTCATAAGGTTCCAGAGTAGCCTGTTCGGTGGACCGAGTGTAGACTTCTATGGCGCGTTCCGAGAGGGGTGGACTGAGATAGCGATGGCCGCTGGCCACGGCGCGAACG
>JAQTRE010000167.1 GCA_028711995.1 Dehalococcoidia bacterium
CCGTTAGTCTATCCCCCGATCGGAACTCATGCCACACTCTCCCCTCTCTTCGGTTTTTTTGCCCCTTTCCTGGATTTCTTTGGCAGGAGTAGCCCCCTCTCCTCAGCCGCCTCTCGCAAATCCCCCAGAACAGCCAGGTGATCGATGTAGAACAGTCCGGGAGGGCCCTGAATACTCGGCAAGCCCCTGGCAGATTCCATTCCCATATAGCAGACCTTATGGCACTTGCCGCACATGGTGCAGTGCTCAAGCCCTTCTTTGACAGCCTGCGCCACCCGATCCCCCTCATCTCGCGGGTCATAGTACCGCATCCCGATCCTTAACATGGCAGCCGGCCCGGCAAATCTGGCAAGTTTCATATCGTCTTTTAGCGCCGGACACACCGTGTAACACAGCAGGCACTCGGTGCACCGGTAAATGCCGCACATTTTCTCGTAGGTCGCCATGGGGACAACCGGCATCTCTTCCATCGGCTGTTGTCGAAGCAGATACGGCATGATGCTGTGCAACTTCGCTTTGACCTTGCTGCGATCCACGATCATGTCCCGGATGACAGGGAAGCCTTTGAGGGGCTCGATGGTAATCTCCCCCGGTTTAACGGGAGTCATGCAGGCCAACACCGGCTTGCCATTGACCATCATCCCGCATCGCCCACACCATACCGCCCGACATCCGTAGTCAAAGACGATGTCCTCGTAATCTTCATAGATTTTGACCAGCACTTCCAATACGGATAGATACGGCTTCCAGGGCAGCTCATATATCTTGTAATAGGGCTTGCCGTCGGTGGCCGGGTCGTATCGGAATACCTTGGCAAAGACTTTTTCTTGAGTCATGGCAGCATCCCCCTTATTTTCTCAGGCGAAATCTCGGTGGCCACCACTGGCCTCTTCTCGGCCTTCATCTTCCCATTAACCCGCTTGATATAAACATTGGCCAGCCAGTTCTGGTCATCTCTATCGGGGTAATCCGATCGGTAGTGCGTCGACCGGCTTTCGGTGCGCATCAGGGCGGACCGGGCGATCATCTCCTGAACATCGATCATGAATTCGGTCTCCAGCGCCTCCAAAAACTCACGGTTCCAGGTATGTTTCTTCGAGGCTACCCACATCCGGGGATAGTCCTCCTTCCGAATACGTTCGATTTCAGCGATGCATTTTCTGAGTCCTTTGTCATTGCGATCAAGGGCGATATACTCAGTAGCCAGCTTTTGCACCCGGTGCCGGATGACATGCGGTCTCAGCGGGTTCCGGGGATTCCTTTCCAAAATACCGTAAACTCGATCGCGCTCTCGAATGGGTTGCTGTGGATCGATCTCCTCTTGCTCGATTCCCGCGGCTCTTTTGGCCGCCTCCCTTCCAGCCCGCATTCCCCAGGTACTCCCATCAAAGGCCATGCCAGCCATACCGGTGGCATAGAGCCCAGGAACGTTGGTTTCGTTGTTCTCATTGATGTTTGCCTGTATCAGGGAGCTATTCCCATACGTATAAAGGGACGGCATGACCTCGACGGGCTCGGCACATGCGTCCCACCCCAGGTATTCCTTTGCCCGCACCAAACAGGGTCTCCAGGCATTCTTCTCCCAACCCGTTTTGGCGTTGAAAAATACGCCTCCATTGGGACCGCCCTTGCCGCTTTTGATTTGCTCATTTACGGCTTTATAAAGGGAGCCGTAGGTAAAAGTGACTTTCTTGAAATCACTCAGATTCGAGTCCTGCTTCAGGAAGAACTCGCCATCCTTGTTGCAAACGCTGTCCGCAATGTCCGGGCTCGAAGCGGTGGCCATTGCACCACCAAGGGACCCGGCGAGCGTGGGAGGGGTAAGCCCATACATCTCACCATGGCCGAATTCCATATTCTGGAGTTCCGCCTCGGCGCGATAGAGCAGGGCATGGCCATCGCCGGTGCATTCCGGCTGACACGGCGTGAGTGCGCTGACCCCGTACCAGCCATACAACCACCCCAATGGGCCAGTGGCGACGATCACCGACTTTGCGCGAAAGACGTTAAATCCCCCGGTTTTGATATCCACTGACGTGGCCCCAACAACCACCCCACTGTGGGAGAGCAGGCTGGTGACCATGTTTCGCTCGAATACCGGAATGCCGCGTCGCTTGACTTCTTCTCCAATCATCCAGGGATAGAGCGCATTATAAACAGCCGATGTGTTGGGGACAAACTCCACCTGATCCGGGGCTTTCCTCATACAGAGCGATCCGGTGTTCTCGGTCCACAGGGCTCGCTTCTCCTCGAAGATGCGCTCGGCCAGGCTCCTCATCAGCTTCTGATTGCCGATGCCCTCGTTCCATACCATCAACCACCCGAAAATGCCATCGGGAGTCTTGGGAAAGGGGGGGTTCTCCAGTTCCGTAATAAACCAGTGCCCCCAGTTTATTCCCGAGGCCCCACTTCGGGCGAAGGGTCCTTTATCCACGAGGATGACTTCAGCCCCCCGATCCGATGCCTCGATGGCAGCCGTCATGCCAGCCATCCCCGCACCAATAATTAAGACGTCCGTCTGGTGGACTACCGGGATGGGAACATCCACACACTTCAACTCTTCTTTGTCCGAATGCACCCCTTCAGTGAAGCCTTTCTTAGGCATTTTCTAACCTCCTCTAACGTGGTATCTCGGCAATAGCTTTAAAATGATTCACGTCTTCCACCAATACCATTAATTTTCTTTGCCCGACCTAATGGAGGTGAACCTTCACTGGTTACCTGGAAAATCTCTAATTAAGTCCAAATCAACCTCCTGCCCCAAGATAGGGCCAGGAGAAAGGAACCTGTCACACTCAATCAGAGGTTCCCCAATCCAATCTATGTGGGAGTTGGAACAGCTCCGTTTTTATGAAAGTTTAACACACCGGGGACTGCCTCTCTGCATGGATGAGACAGCCCCCGGTAAAGAAACCAGACTTCATGCCAACTCTACCGGCCCGAGACTATCCATGTGACACTTTCGGGCCGGCTCGTCAGCAATTACGCCTAACCAACTCTATTTCTTAGCTGGTACGGCGACCTTCTTGCGTTTCTCAGCCCAGTTATCAAAGGTGACCACCATCCCCGGCAGCAGAACAAGCGTGCTGAACAGAACCAGGGCCATATCGATAAAGGTGATCCAGCCGAACTGGCTCAGGAACGGGAACATGAACGCGAACCACAACGTCCCGAAGCCGATCATCACCATCAATCCGGAAACGAAGATGGCGCGCCCGATTCGGCTGATGGCGGTAGTCATGCAATCCATGGGAAGTCCACCCTTATCTCGCTCCTCATAGTAACGCATCAGCAGCAGGATGGTGAACTCCACGCCGATGCCCATGAGCTGCGCCGGCAATAGAGCCCCAAGTGTGGTCACCGTCAGACCCTTAGCATACATCGCTGCTGAGGACCAGCCGAGGATCAGGGCAATCGGCAGGACAGCTACGATAACTCGCAAGACTTTGAACCTGAAGAAAAGGAGCAGCATGGCACAGATGAAGCCTATCCCGATATACATCAGCTTGCCGCGGCTGTCCTCTAGGTCCTGTGCCAGTCTGGGATTGAGCAGACCGTTGCCCGTAATGACCATCGTGTATCCCTCGGGCATTGGATATTGGGGGTTGTTGACGAAGTAGGCTTCGATGTCCTTGGTGAAGACTCGCTTAGCCTCGACTTCGGCCGAAATGCTGGAGAACGAGAGGTGAGCCTCGGTGCGATCCGGCGAGACATAATTCATGGAGAACCTGGCGGGCATCAGACCCAGCAGGTTCTCAGCCACCGCTGGATTGGGGGGTATCATATTGAAAGCCCCCTGAAAGAAGGTTGCTACGTTGGCGTAGGTGCCCGAATAGTGCCCGGGAGCCGCTTGTGGATTCGTGGCCGCCAGCCAGTCTTTCGACGTAACGGCCATCCAGTTCAGGACATCGGGCTCCAGGACAGTTTTGCCCTCCGGGGCTGTCAGTACTATATCCAGCGGGCTCAGCCCTCCGGCGAGCTCTGTTATTTTGTTGAGGTCCTTCATCGCCTGATTGTCCTGAGAGATATAATTCTTATATCCGACGTTGCCCTTCAGGCTGGACTCTTTAACCCAGCCGTAAGCGGAAAACCCTATGGCGATGATCATGAGAGGGATAATAAATTTGACCGAATTGTGAGCCAGCCACGATGCCACCTTATCGATTCGCGAAACTCCGGTTACCACTTCGGGCTTGTTGGTGGCATCGTTCCTTCGATCCCTCAGATAGAGGATAGGGAGTAAGAGCGTCATCGCTACGAACAGACAGCAAGCGACACCCACGATCAACTGCCTGCCGAAGAGATTGACCATAGGAGTCTTGGCGAAGAGCACTGCGGCAAAACCGCCACAGGCCGCCAGCATCGCAATCAGCAGCGGAGGTCCGATATGTTCCAGAGTATTCTTTACGCTCTGGGACGCCGATAACCCTTTGCGCTGTTCCTCATCATAGCGGTTGTGGAACTGAATGGAATAGTCCACACCCAGCCCGAGCAGGATGGGAAACACCGCCATAGAGACTATCGAAATATCCCAACTCATCCACCCGAAGACGCCCATGCTATAGACCACGCCGATTAGAACCAGCCCGAGCGACAACCACCGCCAAGGGAAGAACCCTCGAACCCTGAACAGCAGCGCCGTGATGACCAACATGAGAGCAATAGCGATGATCATAATCTTGCTGATCTCCTGAGGAACCTCAGTTTCCTCAGTGTACAGCACGAAGGGGGATCCGGTCACCGATACGTGAACATTATTATCGAATCCGCCGCCATTTTTCTCCAGAATATCCTCACATATCTCAATGAAATCACCCTTCTCGGAGTTGGTCAGGCCCCCTCTGAGTCCGAGTGCTATACGAGCATTGCCCTTATCGAAGAAAACGCCTTTTCCCTGCCGGGACAGATCTCCTGTATTGGCATCGAGCAGCCATGTAGCATTTTTAATCGTCTCCACGCCCGCCACCATTACCAACGACTCGTCGTCTTTGGCAGTGGGATCGGCATTACCTCTCAACAGGTCAACCGTGAAGGCCGGTGTGATAACGAACTGCACGTCCTTGATCGGTATCGCTTGATTTTTCGCATCTACTACATAGTTGCCATTTGCATCCACTTCATAGAAGTGTGTTTCGAACGCCCGCATGGCGGCCATATTTTTATTGCTTAATATCTCATTCATGCCAGCCTGAGTGTTTCCGCTCTTGGCCTCAATCAGAATGACAAGCTGGTCGTTGCTGAAGTTCTTATCCAGTTTATAGATGTCCTTGTAAACCTGGGTGTTCGTGGGCATATAGTCTTTATACTGGTTGGAAACACCCACATACCTGGCTCCCAGTCCGAGAGCGACCAGCAAAATGACTCCGAGCAGTAACCACCACTTGGCCCTGCTTTCAACAACACCCCAGATGCCCAACAATATCTTTGCCATCATCGTTACCCCCTTTTTTCTTGGTGCAACCGACTGCGCTACTTAACTTTGAACCTACCCTTGCCGAGGTTCCCCCAGATGAGACAACTCTCACTAATGTTGCATCGCGGTGGAAATCATTGTATTACAGCTCGCTCCTTTCTTCCCCTGAGGGAACTTTTGATCTCATGTGTTTTCCCACTTTGCTGCTCCACAATATGACCCTGATAGATATCCTCATGCACAACGAATAAGCCTACTCTAATCGTTGATCCATTTCTGGCGTCCCTGCAAAAAGCCGGTATCGGAATTCTGATTGAGTCACCCTGATATTATGCTGCGAAGTTTAAAGTCTGAGTGAATCGGCTGGCGGGTCGAATTTAGCGCCAAAACAAGCGCCAACAT
>JAQTRE010000168.1 GCA_028711995.1 Dehalococcoidia bacterium
TATAACTCCCGAATTTCACAGTCGCTGTATTTCCGCAATGCGGGCAAATCACCTTGTTGTTATCCATATCTCACCTCAAACCAATAATAGGCCCTGGGACTGAAATCAACCAAATGCAAGCAGTAAGCACCACAACGCCGCCTTGCTTTTCATTCCAGTACCATTCGGTAAAGGCGATGATCCCATCGGCCAGAAAACCGATTACTGCGGCAGGTCCGGACCAATCCGCTACCACACCGATCTTCACCGGCTTATCGGACACAGTGATAGTGGGAGTGGTGGACGCAGTTGAGGATGCAGGTGTAGTAATCTCTGCAGGGATTGTCTTGTCATCATCATCGTCACCACAGGCTGCCAGCAACGGGACTATCAGTGTCATAACCAGAATCAAGGCTAAGATTTTGTACCATAGGCCGCTCTTCAAATCACGCATTGGTCCTCCCTAATTTTTGGTTTCGCCCGGAATATTCCGTTCAAGAGCAATGCCGCCCTGTCAGTCTTCTATCAACACCTCCTTTCCCAAAGGAACCTCTGATCATATGGTGCAGGATTGTCTCTATTTGTGTAGCTTGCTTCAGGAGTCCGCTGAAATGCGGGGCCCCCGAATTTCGTATACGAAGAGGGATTCGCTCTATATTACAAAATGGAACTTCAGAATTCAAGGCCTTGGCCACAGAAAATTCCTCCAGTTTGGAATCATCACGCTGTGACTCGCACAGGACTCGGAAGTAATCGAATGAATCTGCCGATGGTGGGGCTATTTCTAAAGGTTGATTGCTGCTTCAAACGGGGGGATGGGAGATGAAGACAAGAGCGTGAATGGCGATATCAAGAAGAGCATAGGGTGGGGTTGCTTCCGTGCAAAATGGTAACCAGCACCTCCGTTTTACAATGCCGCTTCCACGCCTGTAATCTCTCAAATGCAGCCACAGGGCGTAACAAACGTTTTATGGCCGTAACACATCACTCAGGCGGTCAGAAAATAGCCTTTGAAGCTACCATGTCCTTTCCTCCAGTTCCACAACGATATCTTCTTGATGTCCGTCTCGCCAGTAGGTGATGGCAATCTTGTCCCCCACCTTGTGGAACCACCATAATTGTTTGACCAGTTGGGTTGCTTCAATAGCTTCCTTGCCATCGAAACGGATGATGATATCGTCGACCTTTAGGCCCGCTTTCTCCGCGGCGCCGTCAGCTATAATGCTGGTGATAATTACTCCGGATTGTCTGGAAAGCTCTTCGCTGGTTGCCAGGGACGGCGTTACTGTCAGCAAACCTGCTCCCAGTGCGGGCCGGACTACCCGGTGCGGTTCGGCCACCAATGCTTCATACACTGGCTTTGCCGTATTGGCGCTGATCGCGAATCCAATATTCTGAGCGCCTGATTCCAGAACGGCATTGACGCCTACGATCCCCCCGTTCACGTTGATGAGCGGTCCTCCGCTGTTGCCCGGATTGATTGCGGCGTCTGTTTGAATCAAGTCGTAGTAAGTGGAATCCCCGAAAGCAAACGAACGCTCGGTGTTGCTGACGATCCCCAGTGTAATGGTAGGTCCGCCAACCAGTCCGAGCGGATTGCCGATGGTAATGACCAGATTTCCGGGGCGCAATCTGGAAGCGTCACCGAATGAGGCGGTAGGAAAATCGCCCCCCTCGATTTTGATGACGGCCAAATCAGTCAAGGTGTCAGTACCGATGATTTCCGCCTCGAATGTTTCTGAACGATCGGGAAAGCTTACCTCAATGTTGCGGGCATCTTCCACTACATGATTATTTGTCAGGATATAACCGTCGGAACTGACGACAGCGCCTGAGCCTGATGCGGATTTCGTTACTGTCCGACCGAAGAAATCCTTAGTTTCGACCTCTACTGAGATGAATACCACCGCCGGTTTGACCTTCTCTACAATATTGGCGATATCCTCTGATAGTTGTGTCACGGAGTAATGATCTGCCGAAGATGACGAAGGTGTCACTGAAGGTTCCGGCGAAGGAGTCGGGGAAGGTGTCTGAGTCTCAATGATTCCGGTATCCGTCGGAGCACTGGTCTTCTCCGAAGACTCATCATCGCAAGCTATGAGGGTGCAAATCAGCGCCAATACGAGAAAGACAGCCAGAATACGCCGGGTCATAATCATTTGGGCCCCCTTATTCTTTCCTGCGCGTTACATCTATTTTACATCGATTTTGAACGAGTATACAGGGCCGATCCGATTTTCAATCGCATCCTTCCGGGTGTATCCTTTGAATCACTCCAGTGCCTTTGTGTATGCTCGGCACGCTTTCCCTGAACACGATCCCTTCGTGTGTCAAAATCCGGCCTCCGTGCTTCACGCAAACACCTGGCCGTCACTCATATAAGAGATTCCTATTTTAGATCGCTTTCCTATCTGCATATTCTATTGGACACATCAATATACCTTATGATACACTACCGCCAGATTCCGGCCGAAAGGGGGGTGATCAGAATGCGGCGTCGGACATGAACTCCGGCTAATTGGCGAGCGTGTCTCACAATTAACTGGAAAGGAGAATATATTCATGGTTCTAACTCGATGGTTTACGTCGAAATGGCTGATCATCATCGGAGGCCTGATCTTTGGCGTGCTGGGCTCTCTGCTCGTTGAGTGGGGCAATCCGGCCAACATGGGCATTTGCGCCGCCTGTTTCCTTCGAGATATCACCGGCGCCCTCGGACTTCACCGTGCCGGGGCAGTTCAATACATCCGTCCGGAAATCATCGGCTTTGTTCTTGGGGCATTTGGCTCCGCCTTCATCTTCCGGGAGTTCCGCTCCCGAGGCGGCTCCGCACCGATGATTCGCTTCATACTTGGCGCCTTCGTTATGATAGGGGCGCTGGTTTTCCTCGGCTGTCCCATTCGGGCGCTCCTGCGCCTGGCAGGTGGAGATCTCAACGGGATCACTGCGCTGGCAGGGATTGTCTTCGGGGTGTTGATCGGCATCTTCTTTTTGAAGAGAGGGTTCAACCTCGGCCGCTCTTTCAAAATGGGGAGCATGGCTGGATGGATCATGCCGGCGGCGATGATAGGTTTACTACTCCTGGCGATAATAACTCCCAGCTACATATTTGAAACTGCCAAGGGAGGGGGCCCCGGAGCGCTTCATGCCGCCCTAGGGGTCTCGCTGGTGGTCGGGATTGCAGTGGGAGTGATGGCACAGCGAACTCGATTCTGCACAGTCGGCGGCTGGCGAGACTTGTTCCTCATGCGCGATACCTATCTCTTCAGCGGGATCGCGGCCTTCTTCATCGGCGCATTGGTCACCAATGCGATAATCGGAAATGTAACCTGGGGATTTGAAGATCAACCGATCGCACATACCGATCACCTCTGGAACTTCTTCAGTATGACGCTGGTGGGGCTCGCGGCAACGCTCCTTGGAGGGTGTCCGCTTCGCCAGATGATCCTCTCCGGTGAGGGCGATACCGATGCCGGAATGACCGTCCTCGGCCTGATCGTCGGAGCAGCCTTTGCTCATAACTTCCTGCTGACGAGCAGCGCTGCCGGACCTTCTGACTTCGGCCCGATCGCGGTCATTGTCGGGCTGGGATTCTGTGCCACAGTCGGACTCACTATGAGGGATCGAGTATGAAAGGAGAAGAAATGATTGAAGTTGACGCGCGGGGCCTTTCCTGCCCTATTCCAGTGGTGAAAACAAAGGCGGCCTTAGATGAAAACCCCAACCAGCCGGTTACTGTCTTGGTCGATAACCCGGTGGCCAAGGAAAACGTGGCCCGTCTGGCCCGGAGCAAGGGATACACAATCACCATTGAAAAAACAGCCGATGGCTACAAGATCGAGCTGAATCCGGCCAGTTGAAATGATGCCTTTAACACTGGGTAGCTTGACCGACGTCGGTCAAGCTACCCAATTCCAACATAAGGATGTAGAATAAGAAACCGATGATCTATCTGGATAACGCCGCCACGTCCTATCCCAAGCCGGAGTCCGTATACCAGGCGATGGAGGGATTCATGCGCCATGCCGCTGCCAGCCCCGGCCGCTCCGGACATCGCTTGTCTATCGAGGCCGGCCGGGTAGTTTATGGAGCGCGGGAAGCTCTGGCACAACTCTTCAACGTTGATGATCCCCTCCGCATTGTCTTCACCAAGAATGCCACGGAAGCATTGAATCTGGCGATCAACGGTATCCTGCGCCCCGGGGATCACGCTATCACCAGCAGTATGGAACACAATTCGGTAATGCGGCCGCTACGCGCGCTGGAGAAGAAAGGGATTGATCTGACTGTGGTCGGGTGCTCACGGGAAGGCTTTCTCGATCCTCAAGAAGTGGAAAAGGTCATCCGGTCGAACACCCGGCTAATAGTCCTGACCCATGCCTCGAACGTCGTGGGGACGCTTTTGCCTGTGGCTGAAGTCGGGGCTATTGCCAGAAAACACAAGGTTCTGTTCTGCGTCGATGCAGCTCAGACGGCAGGGGCTTATTCAGTTGACATAAACCAGATGAACATTGACTTATTGGCCTTTACCGGACATAAGTCTTTGTTTGGGCCGCAGGGAACCGGCGGCCTCTGCATCGGCGATGGCGTGGCAGAAACGCTTGAGCCGCTGATGAGAGGAGGCACCGGCAGCCGGTCCGAATCGGAACATCAGCCGGGCTTTCTGCCCGATAAATACGAGAGCGGCACGCCAAATACAGTTGGATTGGCAGGACTGAGTGCTGGAGTAGCGTTCATTCTGTCGCAGGGAGTGGCCAGAATCCGAGAGAGAGAGGAGAAGATTATTAAGCACCTCATCGAAGAGCTGAAATCAATCCCTGAAGTCACCCTCTACGGCACCAGCGATGCAACCAAACAGATGGCGGTGATCTCTTTGAATATCGACGGGTTCACCTCGTCGGAGGTGGCTGTGCGCCTGGAGGAGGATTCCGACATTATGTGCCGTCCGGGGCTTCAGTGCGCGCCTGTTGCTCACAAGACACTGGGAACCTTTCCCGATGGAACGGTGCGTCTAAGTCCCGGCTACTTCACCACCGAGGAAGAGATTGGCGTTACGCTTGAGGCTATACGAAGGATCGCAGCCTCGGAATGATGAGGTGTCATCCTGAGGAGCCCGATGAAACAAGGTGACGTGGCGATCTTATGGGTGACAAGAGAGACCTCTTCATCTCAATGCGTGGCCGGGCCTGCAAAGAAACCTCCTGCTTACAAAGACGGTATCCTTAATCCGTCTCCCCGGTGAAAACCGGGGTCTAGAAATGACTGGATTCCGGCCTTCGCTGGAAAGACGAAAAGGGTGGGTTCTCTTTTCTTTCGTACCGCCACCGGCGGTATCTCTTTTTCGCAAAGACACATAATAGGAGGACGTGATGTCTGTTGTCATCGATTGTCGTGGGTTGGCATGCCCGGAACCGGTTGTTCGCACCAACAAAGCACTGGAACAAGCGGATGAGGTCACAGCAATCGTCGATAATGAAATAGCCAGAGAAAACGTCTCCCGTCTGGCCAAAAGCAAGGGGTTTGGAGTTGAGATCGAATCAAAGGACGGTCTGTTCTATATGCACCTGAAGAGGGAATCGGCACTGGCTGAAGAGATACCCTGCCAGCTAGTGTCATGTCACGTAATGATTGACGGATAAAGGCGTCTCAATTTTACCCTGGCGTCATCTATGGTGAAATGCCAATTGATCTTGGCATTCAGATTGTTTCTGCTCTTGCACCATGCCTCGACT
>JAQTRE010000169.1 GCA_028711995.1 Dehalococcoidia bacterium
CTGAACGGTCATCCGGGTGAAGGGCAGATTGATCATGCCGGCATACCAGGTGGTGATGGCTTCGGAGAGGAAGTAGCCAAGAATGCTTCCCAGCACAGAGCCGCCGATGCCGATGATCAGAGCGAACCCCAGGTAGTGGCGCATCACCTGTCCTCGGGAGTATCCTACCGCTCGCATCAATCCGATCTGGGTGCGCTGATTGTAGACGATCCGGGTCAGGAGGATGTAGGTGGCCATGGCCCCGACGATGATAAAGAGCAGCGGGAAGAGTTCGGCCAGGGTGTTGAATTGTTCCAGGTCCATCTGCAGTCTGTCGTAGCTGGGCTGATCTTCCCGCGGCACGATGTCCATGATCTGATAGGGATTGAGAATCGTCTGGGCTTGCGCCATGACTGCCTGGCGGTCAAAGCCATCTTTGACGAGGAAACAGAACTCGTTTACCGGCTGATCGAGCAGACCGGTCCCCACCGCGTTGGAAACAAAGACCACTCCCCAGACGTTCGCTGAAACGATGATCTCCTGCCGGCTCTTGGCGGGGAAGACGTATTCCGGGCTGGTGGCGATTCCGGCAATAGTGAAGGGAACTTCCCTTTCAGCCACGCTCAGAACGAGGGTTTGCCCCGGTTCCAGGCTGTGATGATCGGCAAAGTTTTTCTCCACCAGGATGGAGTTGCCATCGCTGTCCGGGAAATAGCCGCCCTTTTCCACGTAAACATCGTTGACCATGGTGGCCCGGATGGATTCATCCGAGGGCAAGGAAATGACGCGTGCCTGTACCTTCTGCGATTTGGCGCTCTGGGGCAATCCCATGGCAAAATCTGCGTTGATTCTGCCGGTGACCGAGAGAATTCCCTCGATCTCTTCCAGTTGGGGGATGGCTTGCCGGGCATCCTGTGTCACCTTGAGGGTGAAATCGGCAAATCTCAATTTCTGATACGAGTAGTCGTACGAGTCGCTCAGATTCTGGGCGGCCATAAACATGGAGCCGAAGAAGGCCACAGCGAGCAGGATGATCACCGTAACGGCGGCAAACAATCCCTTGGAGGCTTTGAAATCCCGGTAGAGTTTACGCTGCAGCATTTTCATCTCTTGTGCGTGCTCACCACTTGAGTTCCTGCGGGTCGATGGGTGATGGGTTCCGGATGATCTCGATGATCCGGCCGCTACGCATACGGATGACACGGTCCGCCATTTCGCCGATGGCGGCGTTGTGGGTCACCAGCAGGACGGTCTTGAGCCGTTCCCGGTTGATGCGCCGCATGGCGTCAAGGATGTTCTTGCCGGTGTCATAGTCCAGATCGCCGGTGGGCTCATCCCCGATCAGGATCGGCGGGTCCTTCACCAGCGCCCGGGCAATGGCCACCCGTTGCTGTTCTCCGCCGGAGAGTTCGCTGGGATAGTGATCGGCCCGATCCTCGAGGCCGACGATAGCCAGCATCTCCAGGGGGTTCCTCGGCGCCTTGACCAGTTCGGCGGCGAATTCCACATTTTCTTTGGCGGTGAGTGATGGGATAAGGTTGAAAAACTGGAAGATGAAGCCGATGTTCTCCCGGCGGTAATGGGTCAGGCCTTTTTCATCCAGCGCCGTGATGTCCTTGCCGTCATAGAAGATTCTACCTGAAGTCGGTGAATCGATTCCCCCGATCAGATTCAGCAGAGTCGTCTTCCCAGATCCGCTCGGCCCCAGGATGACGATGAGTTCGCCCCGCTTGATTTCAAGCGTGAGATCGGTTACGGCCCTCACTTTAACCTGTCCCATCTGATAGACGCGGGAGACATCCTGAAGTTTGAGCAATGTATCAGTCTGCTGATCTGGTGTCGATTGGCTCATCTTCGCTCCTTTTTGGGTGCCACAATCGCTGACGTTCTCTACCAGTACTACCTGTCTCCAATCGCCCCGTTTTCAAAAAAATGTTCGATGGCGCATTCTGGAGGAATACGTCGGTATTTCGGACTCCCTCCGCTATTGAGGGAGTATCATCAATATCTCGTTGGGGTCTCCTATGGCACGGTACTCTCCCTTCAAGTACATGATACCTACGAGGGCGCAAGTTACTGCGTCGAGCTCGTCACCCGTTCTGCTGCTGCCGAGCCCTTCGATTCCCGACAGAGACAAGCCCTCGGTGAGCTTCTCTAGCCCCTTTTTCTTCCTGGGTATGCCGAGGATGTCCTGCGAACCACCGGGGTAAGTCTCGATGACTGTCAGGCCCTTTTCCTCCAGCAGCACTTTGAGTCGCATGCCCCGCTCTGTCAGCAACCGCATAGGGCCGAGAGTCAGAGGAAAGACCTTGATGCCCATCCGGAGCAGTTCTCTATCGCATTCCCTCAGGTGAGGGGTGGTCCTCTCTGTCAAGGACTTTCTTCCGTGGGGTAGGGCTAGTGGAGCATCGATGGCCACTACATCTGGTTTGGATTCAATCGTGTGGCGCAGAATTTCGTCATCGGTGTAGAGCAGCGAGACATCGGCGCAGAGATTTTCATCCATGATACACATCCCTGTTGGGCGGCGTTCTACCCCCGCAAGGTCGATTCCCACAGCCTTCATGCTGGTCTTCTCCTTCACCACGACTGAGATTGGGTTTTCTTCGGTTGTGCTCCCCGCTACCTCTATCGCAGAAGCTTCACGGATGGCTTCCAGGGCTATTCTAACACAGGAACCTTCCTGGGCAGCAAGTATATGCTGTAACTCCGGCCTCACATTTTAGAATCTCGTTAATCTCGGGACAACAATCCCTGGCAGTATCTCATGTGCTCGCAAGACATGGCCAAGTATCCGATCTTTGGCATCGGTGGGCCTGTTGGACTGACCCGGTGTATTGGTGTATATTCTAGAGACAGTATGCTGGTGGGAGCAGAGATAGATCACGATTTCCCTTCTGCTGTTTTGATGAGGAGGCTAGATATGGGAAAGAGTCATAGAATCGCTATTATTACTGGGGGAGGAGACTGTCCGGGAATAAATGCTGTTATCCGGGCTGTTGCCAAGAAGGCTATTCTGGAATACGGGATGGAAGCTGTAGGTATCAAAGACGGATATGAGGGGCTGATCCACAATCACCATCAAATGCTCCAATACGAGGACGTTTCCGGGATTATTACACTTGGCGGCACCATACTTGGCACCTCAAACAAATCAAACCCGTACCGGTATGCCGTGCGAAAGGGCGAAAGGCTGGAATTTGAAGACTTATCCCCAATGGCGATTGCCAACATAAGGAAACTGGAAGTAGACTGCCTTGTATGCATAGGAGGGGATGGTACGCTAAGCATAGCCAACAGACTTTTTGGAGACGGCGTCCCCGTTGTTGGTGTGCCGAAGACCATAGACAATGACCTTAGAGGAACCGACATCACTTTTGGCTTCGATTCGGCAGTGCACATTGCCACAGAAGGCATCGATAGAGTGCACACGACTGCGCAATCGCATCACCGGGTTATGATTGTGGAGGTCATGGGGCGTAACGCGGGCTGGATTGCCCTTCATGCTGGCGTTGCGGGTGGAGGAGATATCATACTGCTTCCCGAAATTCTGTATGATATGGACATCATCGTGGAGAAAGTGAAGGAACGCAATAGGATAGGAAAGCGATTCACCATAATTGTGGTTGCCGAAGGGGCGAAACCGGAGGGTGGAGAGGTCGTGGTTCAGAAAGTCATTCAAGAGAGTCACGACCCGATCCGCCTGGGAGGCATTGGTTTTGTGCTGGGATCTCAAATCGAGAAGTTGACGGGGATTGAAGCGCGTACTGTGGTAATGGGTCATCTGCAAAGAGGGGGGTCTCCGACGCCATTCGACCGGGTATTGGCGACAAGGCTGGGTACCAAGGCAATTGATATGGCCATGAACAAGCAATTCGGCTATATGGTGGGAGTCAGAGGGAACTCGCTCGTCGAAGTCCCTCTGGAAGAGGTAGCCAAAGGTCAGAGAACAATACCTTTGGACGATCCCCTACTGGAGGCTGCCCGCTCTGTGGGTATCTGCTTTGGCGATTGATTAGCGCCTCGGCCAAAGGTCCGTTTCCTAACACAGCCTCGCCTGGTTAATAGAACTTCTGTTTATGGTGGATACAAGCCTCAAGTGTTTAACTTCAGGCTGTTTGAGTTGGAGAATATTCTGTGGGTAGGAAGTCCACATCGTAATCCAAGGAGAGAAACCCCCAAAAACATATAATAGGAAGTCATGTCGGACGTATTTTGGTCGCACAAAGCATAAGTCTTTTCTAATACAAAAATGAGCCTCAAAGGGTCATAATAATCGTTTCTTTCTTTGTGAACAGTGTGGACATGTGGATAACCCCATAAGCCTCAGATTCTGACAGCTCGTTGTTCACGCCGGGCTATTTTCTCGAAGAGATCGGACCGTGCTTTCACCATCCTTTCAGCAAATTCATTATCGCTCATTTGAGCGGCCATCGCATCAAGCGCGGCAAAGGTTACTCCCGGAACCAGGCATTCTTCTGCCCCTGGCAAGGATTTCAGCTTCTCATAAGGGGTCATCACCTCCTCCAGCGGATATTTCCTTTTGATCTTGCCTTTGAGATCGACTGTGGTCACCGGGAAGAAACAAGGCCGGTGAAAGTTAAGGTAGGGGTTCAGGAAGCCCTCATAATATGCATTGAACTCCCGGGCATAGTACTGCGGAATGTAAGCATACCCTATGTGTTTGCGGATCACCGCTCCGTTCTTGGACTCTACCAGACCATTGTCGTTACTGTGTCTGGGTCTGGATTTGGTGAAGCGGATAAGAAGCCTGTTGAGGATAGCCTTTACGGTCTTGTTGACGAATTCCGATCCGTTGTCGGAGTGGAATCCCCGGATCACAAAAGGAAACTCCCCGAGCATCGCTTCAAGCACAGGTGCCAGATAAGCCTCCGATATCCGCTCCACCGCAGCCACATTCTCCCACTGCGTGATTTCGTCTACCACATTGATGTGATACAGCCCCTTATGTCCTTCCCAATCCCCCTGATGAACCGTATCAATCCGGATATGCCCCGGAATGCCCTTTGGGTCGGGTTTGGCTCGTTCTCCGATCCGGGAGACAGCCGGTTTGGTCTTGGTGAATGTCTTCCCCAATCCCAGACGGGTATTCTTCTGGCGCAGATTATACAGATGGGCCACCGATATCTCGGAGAGATTTCGAAACTCCTGATGTCCGTATATCCGACATTCCCGCTCCAGAATCTTCTTGGTGGCTGGCCCGCTCAGATAATCATGAAATTCGTCTGTCTTCGCCAGCAGTTCCATATCCGTTCGCGTATACTTCCCCGCAAACCGATGCCTGCGGTATTCCTTTCGCTTCAGTTCCCCGTCCCGGTGGTACTGGCCGATCAGCCGGGATACCTGGGCGCGAGAATACCCGGTGACCTTGCCCAGATACTTTCGCAGAATCCCCTTCTCCCTTCGTCCCAACCCTCCATATCGGAATCGCCTCAACACCGAATCGATCCACGCGTACTTCTCCTCCCCAAAGATCGGTTCGAATTCTACTTCACTATTCCCCTCCAAAAATCGCCGGATTTGCTCGATTGTCTGCAAACGTCTGTCGTCCATGATCAACTGCATGGCCCCGATCATAAACGAGCTGCTCAAAACCTTTAAGGCTCATCTTGCGGTAGAAATCGATCTGCCCTTCGGGCTCATCTTGTATTGGAAGAGACT
>JAQTRE010000170.1 GCA_028711995.1 Dehalococcoidia bacterium
ACGAGGTTTACTCTTCTACCGCCTGATGGAGCAGGCAATAGCTTGTGCCCCCGTGCCGCGTCAAATGATCGTAGGAGGCCATCCACAACATATGGTATATGGTTGAGTAAAGTGCATACCCACTTAACACAAAACAAAGAAGGAGAATGAAACCATGAAAAAGATTCTAATGAGCTTACTACTTGTGGGCGTGGTGGTGGCATTGATGGGTGGTGGTCTGTTCGCCTATTTCACTGATGTGGAAAAGAGCCAGAATAACAGTTTCCAAGCTGGAACCCTGGATATGCAAATTGGCGATAACAACGAAGGCTACGGAGATGTAGCAGTCAGCGCTAGCTTCACGTCCCCGGCTGCGTTGGCTCCAGGTGACGAATTCGAGACCAGTCCTGTCTATTTCAAGAACACCGGCACCATTCCGATCCGTTATATCTTTGGCACAGTCACCAATCTTGTCCAAACAGGCGGAACTAACCCTGATGCCGAGGGTTCTTCGTCAGCTGACAATATTGCGGACTATATCAAGTTGGTGTCCTATTCGGAACAGGCCACTGGCAGCGCAACGTTTTACGAAGAGGCATTCGATGTAACCAATGCCAATGCTTATCTGCTCTTTTGGGGCCTCACCCAAAAAGGATACATTACATTGGCCGATCTGTTGGCCGCCAATCTTGCCGGATCTAGCGTAAAAACCGGACTCTGGTGCTTCGACGGCGGTAATGATCCTACCAATCCACCCCTGCCAGTTGGTGGAACCGCAGCGATAAAGTTCAAATTCCAACTGCTACCACAGACTACCAATGTCTACCAAGGCGACTTGGTGACATTTGACGTCTATTTTACGGCAGCTCAGACCAATGAACTGCTTGACGCCTCAATTACAGAGTCCGTGGGACTATAAGCGTCGGACTCGCATTTGCGAACGTATTCTTCCCGGAATTCCCGGGAAGAATACGTTTCTCCCCATAAACACCAAACCGTAGGGAGACTTGCATTAGCAATGGATTGATTAGGATTTGGCGGCCCGAAGGATGGGATCGCCAAAGTCGGCGATCCGAGGAGTATGGAGAGGAGGCGATTTTGCGGCCATAACACGGCCGAGGGTGGATGCTGGGAAAAGAAAGCATGAACGGCAATGATTTCAGACTGATCGGAATTCCCTTGATGGGCGGAGGGTAAGGGTGGGGACCGGCTTCAGCACAATTCACAAAGAGATCGGGCAGCCGGGCGCTGCCCGTTTTGGTATGATAGGGTGGATGAAAAGGTATTTGCGGTGGGCTGGGAACGGGATATTCATCCTGCTGGTAATGACGGTGGCTTTCGTGGCCGTCTCGACGTGGTTTTTTGACTGGCGGTTCGATGCCGTCGGCACGGGGAGCATGGAGCCCACCTACAAGATCGGGGGGATGGTGGTCATCCGCCCGGTGGAGGCGGAGAAAATCGCGGTGGGCGATGTGATCACCTTCAGATCGCCCATGGAGTCGAGGCAGCTGATCACCCACCGGGTGATCGAGGTGGTCCGGGAGGATGGCGGCCTAGTCTTTCGGACGCAGGGGGATGGCAACCCGGAGCCGGACGGGTTCGATATACCCGCGGAAAACCTCCGGGGAGAAGTGTGCTGCTATGTTCCTTTGATCGGGCATGGGGTGGATTTCGTCAAGAGTCCGGAGGGCGGCATCGTTTTCGTAGGGGTGCCCGCCGGGTTTTTACTGTGGATGGAGCGCAAGCGGATCAGGGCGTGGCTGACGTGATCTGATGTTGAGGCGAGATGTTCAGAAACTCCCTGCCTGCAAGCGAAAATACCTTAATCCGTTTCCCCGGTGAATATCGGGGTCCAAGAGCGACTGGATTCCGGCCGGAGTTTACCCCGCACCTGATACGAGGCCGGAAAGACAAATGGGGCATGATGGACTTGTCGCGCAGAGTTTCTTGCCGGGCGCATCCCGCCGCGCGGAATTGGGAACTCAAAAAATGCAGGGTTACCCTCTTGCCTCAAGGCAAGCCCAGGGCATATCATGGAGAGTGATGCTTAGCAGGCTGCTGAAAAAGAGGTGAATGATTCCTCCTTTTGGGGGCCTGGGGGACACCCCCAGGCTCAAAAGTTCCCCCAACGAGTGGGGGCTAGGGGGTTGAGTCAGACTTTTTCAGCAACTCAATTGGGATCAGGTCGGGAATGACGAAAAGGAAAAGGGCCTGTGTCATTCCGATGAGCCGAAGGCGAAGAAGAATCTGAGAGCTGAGAGCGAGATTCTTGGCAAACTCTGCATCGGCGTTGGAAGATTTCATGAAAAAGAAGGTCTTGCTCGCATTGCTGGTGATCGGGATCATTCTGTCCGTGGAGACCGTGGCCGCTCTGGCGTTGCTCGACCGCGAGCGGGAGGACACTGAGGGGGTATATGCCTGCGCTTCGACGGGAATCGATCTGAAGCTCAGCGACCCGGACGAACCTGATCCGCGGAACGGCGTCACCGCCACCTGGGCCATGGAGAACATCAAGCCGGGAGATGAAACCGGCGGGTGGGTTCGCCTGTACAATACGGGCAGCACCGCCGGACACCGGATGGATATCGCGGTTTTCAATGCGGTGATCGATCCGCCGGGGCCGGAGAGCGATGCCCAGGAAAACACCCTCGACCTGGACAAGCAGATGATGATCACCGATCTCCAATACACATACTGCAACGGGAAGCGCAGAGCCGGTCTCAGCGATCTAAGGGATATGGATGGTGACGGCTACATCTCACTCGATGATTTCGAACGGCAGGGGTTGAGTATCGCGGCAAATCATCCCCCCGGAAAGAACAAGTACTACACCCTCTCCATGAGCCTCCGCTTCAATCCCATGGCCGGGAACGAGTACCAGGGGGATCAAGTCACCATGACCATGAGATTCACCTTGAGCCAGGGCAGATAGATGGGGAGGAACTGGGGGCTCAAGCACCGGATTCGAAAACCCCACCCTCTAGCCGTCGCTGGCAAATGGCTGGGGGGGATCGTCCTGGTGGTGGTGGTGACGACTGCCCTTCTGGGATTCGGGCTCCCCTATGCCGCCGGGGCCAAGTGGCTCACCGTGTTGAGCGGGAGCATGACCCCCACCCTGGATGTCGGCGGGCTCGTCCTCGTCTGGCCTATAGATGACGGCGCCATCAAAGAGGGAGATATCATCGCTTTTCATCCGCCGACGGACCCGGAGGTGATCGTCGCCCACCGGGTGATCGAGGTTCGAGACACGGTTCCCCGCAGCTTTCAGACCAAAGGGGATGCCAACGAGGATGCCGATAGCTATACCGTGGAGGCCGCCGCCGTAGTGGGCGAAGTGCGCTTTCACGTTGCCGGTGCGGGCCGTACTGCGGACCGGATCAAGGACTTTGCCGGATCGCAATGGGTGTTCCCGGTCTTTCTGGGATTGCCGGGAGCGCTGATCATTGCATCGGAGATGCGGACCATTGCGTCCGCTCTGGACCCAAGGACGAGGAGATCGGAACGATGGAAGGAAATGGAAGAGAAGCGCCGCAAAAAAAGAAGGGCACTGATGAAGAACCACACCGGGTAACGGGCGTTCGGACTGTGCTAAAGAAGCTGGTATGGACGCAGTTTGTCCGCTCCCCGCAGGTGAGGATGGTATCCTTCTCAGTGGTGATTCTGCTTCTGATCATCTCGATTCTGATCACGGTTCGGGCTTATGACGATCCCACCGAAAAGGAGCAGAGCGTTATCGCAGCCGGGTACTCGCTCTCCGGCCAGTTCTACTCCGCGCTTTACCCCGATCCCGACGTTCTCTTAGAACACGTAAGCAAATCCGGAGAATCCAGCCCCGTTGTCTTCACCAAGTTGATCGATTCCATTGACCTGACTTTCTCTTATGAGTTTGTGGCGCTTGGCCCGGTGGAAGGCATCCAGGCAGAGGCGGAACTGGTGGCGGTGGTCCAGAACCCGGGTCTATGGAGCCGGGAATACGTGCTGGCTCCGCGCCAGCCGTTAGGCAGCGACCTTCGTCTCTCGGTGCCGCTCGATTTCACTGCCATCGATCAACTGATCAGCGATACTGAAAAGGAATTGGGCTTCGCCGGTCATTCAGATACGGTGACCCTGCGGGCCAGGGTGCACAGCACGGCCCGCAACGGTGCCAGCATCATCGATGATGACTTCACCCATGATCTTGGGGTGGCGCGGCGGCAGGGCACCCTCCGATGGGATGACACCCTGGATGGGCTGGAGCGCGGACAGCAAGGAGACTCCTTCTATTGGAAACACGGGCGCTTCGACTACGCTATTCGGCTTGTACCGAATTCCGTTTATGATTCCCAAACGCTTCACTCGGAGCCGACCGCACTTCAGCTTCCTCCCCAACCGCTCGCGCTGACGGCTTCCGCGCCATCGTTGCCCGCAGGATCGGCGGACTGGGTGAATGGCACATTCTCTTATCGGCTGGAATCCGATGCCCCGATCACCAGCACCAGCCACGAAGTCAGCGTGACCGTTACGCTGCAGGATCAGAAGCGGAATTGGAGCCAATCCCTTGTGCTGGCATCCATGGAGGCGGATGGCCAATCATTCACCGTCCCCTACACGATCGACTTTGCCTATCTGAACAGCCTGATCGAAGAGGTCAGGAAGGATGTATGGCTCGCGGATCTGGCTCCTACGGTTTCGCTAAAGTCCGAAGTCCATACGCTGGCATCCACTGCCACCGGACCGATGGATGAGACGTTCGAGCAATCCATAAGCGTGACCCTGGATGGAAAGGCGCTCCAGTGGAGTGGGAACTTCGAGAAATCGAGCAAAGGGTCTATCCGCAAGACAGTCACAATCACAAATACAAGTGCTCAAAACAAACGCCTCTACTCAACCATTGCGACCTCTCTCCTGGCAATAGCACTTCTGTACCTGGTAGTCCTTTCCACACAAATAGAGCGCACTCACCTTTCGGCGGCTGAAGAGGAAGCGCGTCGCGCCCGAAAAAAGTATAAAGGCATCATCATCGATGTGGAGAATGTGCCCGGACTCAACCCTGATGAAAGGGTCGTATCGGTGGCTTCATTGGAGGACCTGATCGGCCTCAGCGATTCCCTGTTCAAACCGGTGGTGCACAAACGTCCCTCGGCTGCCGATGCCCGCCATGAGTACTATGTATTCGATGGTGCGACATGCTATCGATACCTTCTGTGATTGAACCGGCCGGTTTGTCAGCATCAGACAGCCCCCATGCTTGGGGACACGCTTTCATTCGGTGCTCCCTGCCCCAGGGAGACCGCATAGATCGCCTCTGCACATCACTGATTCTCCCTGTAAAAGGGACTAGGAACCTGCCCTCTTTGTGAAAGGGGGATCGAGAGAGTGAGGGCAACTTCCAGTCGTGAGAGATCCCGTGCGATTGCCCTTCCGCACCACGCTGGGCGGAAGGGACGATGTCGTCCTGGACGATCCCTGGCTCACCCTTCCCAACCCATATGGTACTAACGTTCCGTCATCCCAGTACTCCAAGGGCATAGAAATCGAGCCCGGCGGCCAGTTATAATGGAGTTTGCCTTTAGCCCAACTTCCGCAGTTTGACCTTGAAAAAGGTTTTTGACGAATTTTCTCAGAGTCAGCAAGAGGGAGAACGTAATGGTTGGTGAAGCTGAGTATTCTGGAAAAGCCGATGTAGTGTAGACTTTT
>JAQTRE010000171.1 GCA_028711995.1 Dehalococcoidia bacterium
GTGCAGGTTCCGCACTGGATGGAGGTGAGCAGCTTCTCCCGATCCGGCGCAACCTGAGCAGCGAAATTGTGGTCGATCATTTCCCGGGTAAGGTCGAACGCTTTTTCCACCATTCTGTGACCTCCTCTTCGCGCCGAAGATTGCCGAGAATTCGATTGGCTGGAGATTTGAGCGGAAAACAGACCCCGTCTTCGGGAAAGCCGGGTTATCTTCATAATAGGCAAATGTACCCTAACAAGCTAGGCGATAAATTCCCACTTCCAGGGGAAGAACACCCTATTTTGGCGGGAAAAACACCCCAAAACACGTTCGCCGCGTTAGCCCCTTGAGCTTCAGCTCCTGCGCAAAACAGCCAGAAGTTTCACCGCAGAGTCTGCAGAATGACTTCCTTGATGGACAAACCGTATATCCTTTCCAGGCATAAAAAAAGAGGGTGCCTTTTCGGTCACCCTCTTCTCGTTCCCTCTGACTGACCCGAGCCTCACTCCGGCTATAATTTCCCGAAGTAACCTCCCGAAAGACTTTCCGGGGTGAGTCCGCCTGAGTTTTCTCGGGTTGCTCAGGCCTGGGCTCAATGCTTGGGACGGTTGTTACGGGCTTGGCTCAGTCTCCACTTCGCCCTGCCTCATCAGCAGGGCTGGCTGAATTTCCAGCCACACTCCGTACCATTTCTGAAGCGTCATGGTCCACCTCCTCTTCACCGTATCCCCTTCCACCCAGCTTCCGTGTATATATTATACCACACCACGATGCCTCAAAACTCGATATCCCTAGGTCAAGCTCGAGGATTTTTCCCCAGCTTGCGGATCGGCCTTAACTGAAGTATATTCTCTGCCGACACTCCTTTTTCGTGATATTCTATGAATGGCTCCCAATCCTCCCATGGACGATGACAACACATGCACTATAAATTCATCACGCTGCTCGCCGTCTTTTTGACTCTGCTTCTTGCGAGCTGCGGCAGTAAAGACAATCCTGATCCACTTGCTGAAGACCCATCTTTGGGCGTGCCTCAAGGAAAGGTCTTGTTCCCTGAAGATGAGTATCCGCACCATGAACCAATCGAATGGTACTACTGGACAGGTCATCTCCAGACCGAGGAAGGACGCTGGTTCGGCTATGAGCTTGTTTTCTTTGTGCTGGACCTTCGTGAACAGGGAAGCCTGATCAGCAATCCAGCGATCAGTGGCATACTGGAGAAGTTCGGGGGTAAGGCGCTTGTCCTCAACCATGCCATCACCGATATCGAGGACGGGAGCTTCCATTACACCGGCGGCTTTGCACTCAGAACGGCACCCCAGCCAGGCAAGCCGGTTCGATTCGAGAGTAGCGGCTCATTCGCCTTATTGGATAATGGGAGCGATACCCTGCACGGCGAAGTGGATGACTATGTAATCGATCTGAATCTGGATAGCCTCAAACCGCCCGTTCTTCAACACGGCGATGGCTATCACGACTACAGTTTCGGGGGATACACCTACTACTACTCCCGTGAGCGCATCCATACCACCGGAACCATCACCATCAATGGTGTGGCCTATGCGGTCAAAGGCACGTCATGGTTCGACCATCAGTGGGGACAACTGGACGCCGTGATCGATGTCGGATGGAACTGGTTCGCTATTCAGCTGGATGACAACCGAGAGATTATGCTGTTCACTGTCAACTCGGACAACCGGACCGTCCTGCTCGGAGGTTCGTTAACCTCATCCGACTGTCTGACCACCGAGATCTCACCGGAGGATATGGAAATCACTGTGCTGGGAACATGGAGCAGCCCTCACACTTCCAAAACATATCCAAGCGGCTGGCACATTCGGGTGGACGATATCAATATGACCCTCACGCCCGTCATGAAAGATCAGGAACTGGTCTCTTCCTACAAGACCTACTGGGAAGGCGACTGCGAGGTCACCGGCGATGTGACCGGAAGGGCATATGTGGAATTGACCGGCTATTAGGAGGGTGCTGAAAAGGCTGACTCAACCCCCGATCTCAGTCGAGGGCAGGCCCCCTAGCCCCCAATCGTTGGGGGAACTTTGTAGGGGCGTATAATGATACGCCCCTACCGGGACACCCCCAGACCCCCGGAAGGAGGAATCCTTCATCTCTTCTTTAGCAGAATGCTAGGGCCTGAGCCCACCCCCTTCTCATATCTGCTTGTCCACGCCCGATGACTGAGGGAAGACGATCTCCGGTTATTGAATCAACGCCTCCTTCACTCCTTTTCCATCTTGGGCGGCACGTGTATCAATCCCTTGCTGATGGCGTATTTGATAAGATCGGTGCGATTGTGAAAGCCCAGCTTCTCCATGATCCGTTCCCTGTGCCGCAAGACCGTTTTGACGCTGGTAAAGAGCATCTCCGATATCTCACGGTTGGTGCGTCCCTCGGCAACAAGCTGCAGCACTTCTCTTTCCCTGTCCGTGAGCCGCTCATAGTCACTCTCTTTCCCCCGGGACTGCATCAGAAACTGCTCGATCAGGGTCATGGTAGCCGAGGGATAGAGGAAAGACTCCCCCCGATGAACGGCACGGATGGCGGAAACCAGTTCCGGAGCTGTGGTCGTCTTGGGAAGATACCCCCGAGCCCCGGCTTTGAGCAAGGAGAGGACATATTCGCTTTCTTCATACTGGGTGAGCACGAGCACCCGCGCATTAGGGCTCTCTTTCTGAATTCGGCGGGTGGCTTCCACTCCGCTCATGATGGGCATAGCAACGTCCATCAGCACCACGTCCGGTCCAAGCTGATTGACCTTTTCGATCGCTTCCCTGCCGTCGGATGCTTCGCCAACAACCTCAACCTCCTCATAGTTCTGCAGCAAGGCACGAATCCCCTCTCGAAACAGCGCGTGGTCATCCACTAGCAGCACTTTTATCCTGGACATCATCCTTCCCCCATTCTACCGGAATTTCGACCAAGATCCGAGTTCCTCGACCGGGCTCAGTATCGATGGTCACAGTCCCGCCCAGCAGCTCAGCGCGTTCCTTCATACCCAACAACCCAAACCCCTGCTTGGCTCTGGCAGCGCCGAACACCCGCGAAAGGTCAAACCCTATCCCATCATCTTCCACCTGAACGGCTATGCTCTTCTCCTTGAACTCAAGACCGATATACGTACTCTCTGCCCTGGCATGACTGGCAACATTGGTGATCGCTTCCTGAATGATGCGAAAGACCGATATCTCCACCGGCGGAGGCAACCTCTTCTCTTCTCCAACGATTTCCAGGTAGCCTTCTATTCCCGCCGCCTCCAATGAGGTGTTGATGCACGACCGCACAGCAGCGGGTAAACCCAGATCATCAAGAAGGGTCGGCCTCAGATCATGGATGAGACGGTGCACCTCTTTTCGTGTAGCAACCAGAAGCCTTTTCATCTCCTCAAGCTTCGGTCCGATATCCTTAGATGCCGACCTTGATGAGGTAGGAAAGGCCTCCAGTTGAATCCCGATAGTTGCCAGGGCTTGGCCCGTCACATCGTGTAAACCGCGGGCCACTCTCCGGCGTTCATCTTCCTGAGCCGAGATGATCTGCCTCAAAAGCTCCGTGCGCATTTCTTCCTTGGCCTGTAACTCCTGGTACAGGCGAGCGTTCTCAATAGCCATCCCCAACTGGTTGCCAATGGCAGTCAGCAGATCGACTTCCTCATCGGAGAACTGCCTTGGCTCCCGGCTGGCGATATTCAGTACGCCAACAACATTCTCCTTGGCCTTCAAGGGCACACTGACAAAGGCTGCCAAGCCTTCCTCGCTCACCACCCGCCGGGTAATCCTAGTGTCTTTAGAGAGATCGTTCACCACCAGCGTTTCCCCCCGCTGAGCCACCAGGCCGGCTATTCCTTCCCCCAGACCAAGGCCGGAAACCCCGTTGACAAACTGCCCCGAGAGACCTCTATGAATCCGGTAGGAAAGGGTTTGCGATTCCTCATCGAGGAATAGAACGCCCCCGACTTCGGCCTTGATCAGTTCCAGTATCTTATCGAGAGTCGTGCTGAGAATCACATCGAGGTCAAGGGTCTGGGATACGGTACCGGCAATGGCATTAAGCGCATAGAGATGGCGATTCATCTGGAGGATTCGTTGTTCCAGCTCTTTGCTCTCGGTGATGTCCCGGGCAAACTCCACTACCTGGGTGATGTTGCCGCTGGAATCGCGCAGGGGTGAGGCGCTGACTTCGATGTATCTCTCCTGTCCGGCGCCGTTCTGATCGGTGTGATGAAGGTGAATCGCCCGGGCGGGGACCCCGGTTTGCCACACTCTACTGACGGGACAATCACACAAAGGAGGCTGACAGGGATGACTTGATCCATGCATCACCTCATAGCAATAGCGTCCGACAATCTCTCCGTTCTTGCTCTTGAGATGGACCTTCCGGTTCGCCTGCACGATGCGAAGTTGCCTGTCAAGCACCATCAACTCCCCGTCAAGGCTATCGATGGTGGTCTGCAAGAAACTTAAGGATATACTGAGATGGTCTCTGGATTCCTCCAACTCCCGGTTTTTTTCCTCGATTTCCTTTAAGGCATCTCTCAAGCGGGAGCGCATGAGTTCGTAGGTGTTCACCAACAAACCTGTTTGCAGTCCTACTGTAGGAGATGTGCGCCTGAAGAGCCCCGCCAATTTGGTGCGCGCTGCCAGGGACACGGTCTTCACGGTGCTCATGAAAACGATGAGGCTGAGGCTGGCCAGCGTTCGGGCTTTGTACAGAAGGCTCTCTGCTCGGTTCACTATCCCCTCCCGATTTGCCTTGCTGCTACGAGGTTTTTCTATTCTAGCATGGGTCAGGCGGAAAAGTAAAAATGGGCTTCTTTCCTCACACTCCGTGGATTCTTGACCGTCGCGTCACGAGTTTTTTCAACAAAGGCCAAGGCTAGAACTCAGAGGAAGGCCAGTCCAATATCAGCAACGCAAGCACCATGACAATATTGACAAGAACGCCGATTCCCCCTTTGTCAGGCAGCCTCTGCAGTTTCTTATCCCAGAAAAGTATATAGCTGACAACCGAAAATGCGGCCGAACCCACCATCAGCGGTTGCCACCAATCCTGTTTGAGGAATACACCTGCGCCGTCAGCCACAAAGGCGATGGCAGCCAGTACGCACGAAATGCTTGCCAGTAATCTTGTTGTTTCATCCCCCAGACGCTTGGAGAATGCCCACGAGCCATCCGGCCAAACCATCCCCGGCTGAAGCTCAAATAGCCTCCGGCTCTGTCCGAAGTACAACAGATGAACAAAGCCATGCAGCACGAGGAATATGCCGAACACCAACCTGAGCAACGGACACCTCCTGTCTGTTGATAAGACGCCTTTTGAGGAGACGACC
>JAQTRE010000172.1:0-3064 GCA_028711995.1 Dehalococcoidia bacterium
ACGGACAAGGCGCTCAAGGCCGTTCTCGGGAGGATCATGAAATGAGGACGGAGGTTCACGCGGAGGCGCGGAGACGCGGAGAAAAAGAAGACGGGCATTCCTGTCCGCCAAATGGCGGGTTGGAAAACCCGCCCTCCGTTGGGGATGCCGTGCAAACCGAGTTAGGACGATTACCTGCTGGATGGCGGGTCCAGCGGTTCGACTCGTTATTTGTCGTCCAGCAGGGAAAGCAGGTCTCGAAAGACAATCGCGTCGGAGAAAACCAGCGCCCATTCCTCCGCACGAAGAATGTCTTCTGGGGTCGCCTCGATTTGTCGGACCTCGACGAGATGCATTTCACTGAAGCGGAAGAGAAGCGATTGGCCTTGTTGCCTGGCGATCTACTCATCTGCGAGGGCGGCGACATCGGACGCACCGCCATCTGGTGTGGAGAGCTTGCCCGCTGTTACTACCAGAACCACCTTCACCGCGCCCGCCTGCGAGATGACGCTGCGGATTCCCTTTTCGCGCTCTATTGGCTCTGGTATGCCTTCGAGGTTGGCAGCGTTTATTTTGGGCGTGGCAACGTTACGACGATTCCAAACCTATCGCAGTCGAAACTCTGTGAGCTTCCGCTTCCGGTCCCACCCCTCGCCGAGCAGCGGAAGATAGCGGCGGTGTTGGGGCTGGTGCAGCGGGCGCTGGAGCAGCAAGAGCGGCTGATCGCGCTGACCACGGAATTGAAAAAGTCGCTCCTGCACCAGCTCTTTACGCATGGCCTCCGCGGCGAACGCCAAAAACAAACCGAAATCGGCCCCGTGCCGGAGAGTTGGGAGGTGGTGGAACTGGGTTCCATGGTGAATTTTCAAACTGGAAAGTTGAATTCAAATGCCGCCACGCCGGATGGTGAATACCCTTTTTTCACTTGTTCTCAAGAGACCTTCCGGATTAACCATTACGCCTTTGATACAGAAGCCATCCTTCTTTCGGGGAACAACGCCCAAGGAATATACTCCGTGAAGCACTTTAAAGGCAAGTTCAACGCTTATCAACGGACCTATGTTATTACGCTCAAGGATGATAATTCACTACCTTATTCTTTCCTCCATCAGGCACTTGCACGAAACCTTGAGCGTTTGCGAACGCTCTCGATTGGGACTTCAACGAAGTATTTAACTTTAGGAGTTTTGCAGAATCTACCAGTGGCAAAACCAGAGTACGAAGAAGCTGTACGCATTGGATATAAGCTTCAAATTGTGGAAAAAAGAAGTGAACATGCGGAAAGACAAAAAGCACTTTTGGAAGACCTCTTCCGCACCCTGCTGTACCAGTTGATGACAGCACAACTTCGGGTCCACCACCTCGACCTGCATGAACTGGAGATCAAACAATGAACGAGAACTACTATCTCAAGATCGGCGGCGCTGAGATTCTCAGCGAACAACTGATCGCGGATCTCTCATCTCCTGACGCCGCCACGCAAAAGAAGGCAAACGCTGTTCTTTCAGAGCGGCTTAAAGAGACGCGGGTTCGTGTAGGCACTCTACTCAAAACTGACAATGTCTCATTCCTAATTGGCGCAGGCGCTTCCATGAAGGCAGGTGGCATCGGGCTGGCGTCGATTCCCGTCGAGTTGGAGAGAGACCTTCACAAAAAGGCTGTGGAATCCGCCGAGAGCGGCCATAACCCCGACTGGTTATCCCTGTTCTATACAACGTCGTCCGCGCTGTCTGGTAAAACATTCGATCTGGACAAGCGCAGGATTGCATTGGCTGGAGACCTTGGCCAAGTTCCCGAGATACCCCGCAATCTTGAAGACTATCTCAGCCACCTGCACATGTGGCGGGCGGGGATGCCTGCATTCGCGACAGACATCGTCCTCAACCTTGCTGCGGGCGGAACCTTGGTTCTGTCCAAGACTGGTATCGACCACCTGATTCTGGAGATTGAACGTAGTCTAACGTCATTGGTCGATCTCCCGACCACCGGTAAGGAAGACGCGCTCAAAGACCACCGTCGCCTGATCAAGAAGACCCTCACCCGTCCACTTAATCTGAGGCGCGCCAATTTCTTCACACTAAACTATGACACCCTGATCGAGAAGGCCGCTGATGCTGAAGGTGCCGTCTTGGTGGATGGC
This sequence comes from Dehalococcoidia bacterium, assembly GCA_028711995.1. NCBI lineage: Bacteria > Bacillati > Chloroflexota > Dehalococcoidia > Dehalococcoidia bacterium. The sequence continues at coordinate 2,120 of JAQTRE010000172.1, forward strand.
TTTGTCGGGACTCTTCGGCGGATATTCCGCCCCGAATCCTACGATTTGGACTTCTACTTTCCGGCTCAGACTACCGAAGGCCGGGTTCATCGCTTTGATCGCGTACTCCATCTCTACAAGCTGCACGGGTCCATCACGTGGCACCGTTGCGCCGCGGATTGGGAAAACCCTTACGGACTCTTCGCGACGTTTCATAACCAAGATACCCCGGAGGATGACGTTCTGATCTACCCATCGCCACTCAAGTATGGCCAGGCGCTCGGCCTGCCCTATTCGGAGTTATTTCGCCGTTTTGGTTCTGCAATTGCACAGCCCCAGTCGGTGCTCTTCACGGTAGGCTACGGCTTCGGCGATGAGCATGTCAATGCCCTTATCCGCCAGGCACTGGCCATCCCAAGTTTCACACTGGTTGTGATCGACCCGGCACCCGCAAGCCCTTTTGTAAGCCACCTGAAACAGCTTGGTGATGAACGCGTATGGTTGGTGTGTGGCTTGCAACTCGGCACCTTCGAATATTTTGTTGAGAGACTGCTGCCCGACCTTCGGGAGGAGGAGATCACGTCCAAAGTCATGAAGACCTACAAAGCATTGGAACCTTCGCCTCAACATTCCGAACCCGCCGCGGAGGATATAGATGACAACTGAACACGAGATCGGACGCGTCGTCGCTGTCGATACGGCACAGATCTCGGTCGAGTTAAACCGGGATCTAAAAGCCCTGACGCGCGCAACTTATGAAGGCACGATTGAAGTCGGGCGAATCAACTCCTACATCATCATTCCTGTGGGGGCGCGGCGGATCGTCGCCATGGTGACACGCGTCGTCATGACCGAGGAGAGCGAGCTTCAGGCCGACAAGACCATGGTTTCTCTGCCGTCCACCCGCCGTCTCATGAAGGCGACGATGATCGGCTCGATTGACGAGGATCGGTTTCGGCAGGGCAT
>JAQTRE010000172.1:3074-5292 GCA_028711995.1 Dehalococcoidia bacterium
CAGGGCATCAGCCTTTTCCCAGTGCTCGACTCCAAAGTCTTCCTTACAACGAAAGAGGACCTGGATGCCATTTTTGGCAGGGGACGCGCGAGGAGAGAGATCGACCCAGAAAATCCTGGCTACTGCATCCCGATTGGGAAATCGGTGGTCTTCCCTGATTACCCTATCTACATCGACCCGGACGCCTTCTTCGGCAAGCACGTCGCCATTATTGGCAGCACAGGCTCAGGGAAATCTTGCTCGATTGCGACGATCCTCCAATCTGTCATTTCACGCGAAGAGGTCAGGCAGACGCGAATCGTGATCCTTGATACCAATGGGGAATACCATGCCGCGTTTCAAAAGCGGCATGAAGACGGAAGTTACGCGAACGCGATTTCGAATCGTCGATCTCTATATATCCCAACCGGTCCGTCGGAGAGCGGGCGGTTGACGATTCCATATTGGTTCATGGATTCGGACGATTTTGTGAGGCTGTTCCGGGCGTCGCCGGGAGTCCAGAGGCCCGTCTTGCTTAATGCTCTAACTGTTGCCCGACAGCAGGGCCTGGGGCCGCAATGGACTTCCCTGCGCGATACGATCATCCAGGAATGCCATCGAATTCTCGCGCTGACAGCTACTGGAACTTGGCAGGACAGAAACTCCATTAATTCTATATGTGATGGGGTTGTTGCGGCGCTTGGAGACACGCAGAACCAGAACGCCCTTCAGGATCTCATCAATCACTATCCGGCCCTGCAAGCGGGGGTGCCCATCGCTACGTTCCAGCAGGTAAAAGCAGAAGCCGGGCGTCAGGGCCAGAGCTACGATCCATTGGATATGTCTCGACGCCAGCACGCAGAATCCCTACTGAACGATCTGATTTCCACCTTGGCGTCGGTTCCAGTTGTTGCATTGGAGGGCGGTGCTGGTTCCGCGGATCGGCCATTCTACTTTGGGAAAAGAGCCTTCCGGTATCGCCACTTGGAGACAGCAATGTCACGCGATCAGTCGAATTCGGCGCGCACACGTGACAATTGCTCTACAATGCTAACGCGAATTCATCGCCTCCTTGAAGACTCGCGCTTCGAGTTTCTTTTTGGGCCGTGCGCTGAGGAGTGGCCGAAAATCCGCCACGGCTTAGCCTCATTCCTGAGGGATATTCTTGGGCTGGAGTCGAACGATGGAGTTAAGTTGACGAAGACTGAGGCATTGGCGGCCGGAGTATTGCCATTTTACGACCGCCAACGGGCAAATGCCGAAGCCGCGAATGTTGTAGTTGTCGATCTAAGCCTCCTTGCATCGGAGGTTCTTGAGAACGTCACGGCATTGATCGGCCGCCTGATTCACGAGTTCCTTCAGCGATTGAGTGATTCGACGATCAGTGGCGTGGGTCGCGGCGAATTTCCCGTCATACTCGTTCTTGAGGAAGCGCAGAACTACATACGCGAGAGCCGAAGAACTGAAGAGGACTCCATTTCGAAGCAGGTCTTCGAGCGAATAGCGCGGGAAGGGCGCAAGTACGGTCTTGGTCTTGTGGTCGCATCGCAGCGCCCGAGTGAGCTGTCAAAGACCGTACTGTCGCAGTGCAATAGCTTCATAGTACATCGGCTTCAGAACCCCGAAGACTTGCGTTATTTCCGTGAGATCGTCCCCGGCATCTACGGCCAGCTTCTCGATCAACTGCCTGCGCTCGCTCCACAGACCGCGCTTGTCTTGGGTGAATGTGTCCAGGCGCCGGCGTTGGTGGAAATGAGGGAAGCCGATCCAGTTCCGAGAAGCAAGAACCCCCAGTTCTACAAGAGCTGGACGTGCGAGGTAGCCGTGCCCAACGTCGAGGCCGTCTGCGCGAAGTGGGAGGGCGCTGGCAGCTCAGAAGATGTGGAGGAATAGGAGCAGGAGTGACAAGATGAAGCGCCCGACCGAACACAAAACCGTCCAGACCCGCATCCTTGCCCACGCAGGGAAGATCGGCAGGCGCTGCCTGCTCAGATTGGAGGTACTGCAATGAGCTTCGACCCGAAGATGCCCTATAACGACCTGCCGCTCCTGCCGCCGCCGGTGGATCTTGAGAGCAAGGCGGTGCTGAAGAAAGCGATTGCGGCCAATAAGGCCTTGGCGGAGTTGAAGGGGGCCGGTGAGTTAATACCGAACCAAGGCGTGCTCATTCAGACGATCGGTCTTCAGGAAGCTAAACTGTCGTAGGAGATCGAAAAAATTGTAAACACAAACGACGAAC
>JAQTRE010000173.1 GCA_028711995.1 Dehalococcoidia bacterium
AGCCCGCGAGGAACTGGGCAAAGTCAAGAAAGTTGATCTGATACGTGACGGATGGAAGGGGGTGAGGGCGTTATGATAGACCGTTCAGAGAAACTTCTTCAGATCCGCTACGTTGTTTCAATGGAGCCGCACATAGTGCTGGATAGTTCTAAATGCGGCACATGTGAGTTGAGGTCTTGCCTCTATTTCTGTCCGGCCGGCTGTTTTAAAGAGGAGAACAGCGAAATCAAGTTCAATTACGAGGGATGTCTCGAATGCGGGACATGCCGGGTTATGTGCCCCAGGGAAGCGCTGAAGTGGGACTACCCGCTTGGCGGCTACGGCGTGTCTTTTCGCCTTGGCTAGTTGTCAATTCAAAGGATGAACAATGAATATTGCCTTATGTGTCAAACAAGTACCGGATGTGGCTGGCCCTTTCAGCCTGACTGAAGAAACAGTATCACTTGATAACGCGGGACTTGTAAATATCGTCAATCCCGCCGATCTGGCTGCTTTGGCAATGGTGCGGAAGGCATTGCCTCCCGGGACTGCGAAAGTGACAGCTATGAGCGTCGGGCCCAAATCTGTCGAACGAGCACTTCGGGTCTGCGTCGCCTTGGGTGCAGACAAGACCGTCCGGGTGTGGGACAGTGCCCTCACGGCAGGCGCGCATGGTCCCGACGTGATCGCTCGCGTGCTGGCTGCCACCATTTCTTCTATCGGATTTGACCTGATCGTCTGTGGTTCGCGAGGGATTTGTGGTGGATCCGGATACGTCGGTCCTGCACTGGCCGAGTATTTGTGTTTCGCTCAGTTATGCAGTGTGAGTCATCTGGAGATTTCACCGGCGCGTGATGCCCTGACGGTACATCGACGGCTCGACCGCGGCGATCGTGAGATCGTCGCTTGCAAGCTTCCGGCGGTCATCACAGTTGATGAAGGGACCGCCGAGATTCCGTACGCTTCGTTCCCTGATGTGCTTGCCTCTGAGCGCATGGAGATACCGGTCATTGACCTTGCCTCAATAGGACTTAAATCATCAGATATCGAGTCTGCTTGCGGTGGCCGATTTCTGCATTATGTTCCGCCTCGGCCGAGAACTAAGAAGTCTCCCGCTCCAGCGAAGGCACTTTCTCCGTTAGAGCAGATGCAGCAGGCCATGCTAGGTGGCGGTGCAACAAAGAAAGGGAGTGATGTGATCGAAGGCAAGCCGCAAAAGGTGGCTCAGGAAATCGTCCGCTTCCTTGTATCCAACGGTATCTTGCCGCGCGAACATGAAGGACGTGTCATGTAGGAACGCTCCGATGAAATCCTGATCCCCCTCCAATCACCAATCTTCGGAAAATGGGTCCTCTCCCCTGATGGGAGAGGACCAACGATGACATCTTCGGCCTAGCAGCAATAATCCACAAGCCTCAGCAGGTTATCGAGACTACTGAGCTGTGCGACCTCCATCCATCACTAGAGATGCTCCCGTGGTGAAGGTGGCATCCCGGCAGAGATACAATACAGCCAAGGCAACTTCCTCGGATGTGCCGACTCTGCCCATAGGGAAAAGGTTCTCGATTGTCGCTTTCATGACCGGGTCGCGCTCCACGAAACGCTCATAAGTGGGGGTTGATATCGCTCCAGGACAAACCGCATTGACCCGGATGTTCTGCTTGGCATATTCCAGCGCCACCGATTTGGTCAGTCCCAGAAGGGCATGCTTGGCAGCACTGTAGAGCGGAATCCTCATGCCGCCGGTAATTCCCGAGGCAGAAGAGTTGTTGACGATACTCCCTCCTCCGGATTTGAGCATGTAAGGAACCTCATGCTTCATGCACAGCCAGACACCTTTGACACTGATATCAAAGAGGGCATAGTATTCTTCTTCTGTCTGATCCGTCAGGGGCTTCGGTATCTGCTCGATGCAGGCGTTGTTAAAGGCGTAGTCCAGACTGCCAAAGTGATTGAAGGTTTCCGCAAGGGCAGCTTTTACATCGCTTTCCTTTGAGACATCTCCGGTATAAGCGATACATTTCCCACCCTCCTTCTCGATATCCTCTCTGGCGGTTTTGTTTTTTTCCTCCCGACGGGCCATGATCGCCACGTTAGCCCCATGCCGTGAAAACAGTCTGGCCGTGACAACTCCGATGCCATCGTTGCCACCAGTTATGAAGATAGTTTTACCCTTCATGCCGTTGTCCTCCTTACGTTTTTTGAACCCAAACTACTCCAGCCGATTTCCGATCCTCCGCATCTATTCGAGACAAAAACTGCCGCCTTTGATTCCGATCGTAATCGATTTCGACCAGGCAGTGGTAATCCACAAAACCTTAGCAGGCTATTAATGGCAAACTGCAGCGCGCCTTCGAGACTATTGAGCTGTGCGCCCCCCTTCTATCATGAGTGATGACCCCGTGGTGAACGTAGCATCCCGGCAGAGATACAATACGCCCAGGGCAACCTCCTCAGGAAGCCCAATCCTGCCCATGGGATGAGCGGCCTCTACGGCAGCCTTCATGGCTGGATCCTTTTTGGCGAAGTACCCATAAGAACCTGTATGTATCGCTCCGGGACAAACCGCATTGACCCGGATGTTCTGCTTGGCATATTCCAGCGCAATCGATTTGGTCAGGCCGAGAAGGGCATGCTTGGCAGCACTATAGAGCGGCAACTTCACCGTGCCGGTGTGACCCGATGCGGATGAATTAATCACGATACTTCCGCCCCCGGACTTCAGCATGTAAGGAATCTCATGCTTCATACACAACCAGGCGCCCTTGACGGTAACATCGAAGACCGCATAGAACTCTTCTTCGACCTGATCCGTCAATGGTTTGGGAGTCTGGGTAGCAGCAGCGTTGTTGAAGGCGTAATGGAGACTGCCAAACGTTTTGAATGTCTCTTCGATAGCACTCTTGACATCGCTTTCCTTTGAGACGTCCCCGACAAAGGCAATGCACTTCCCGCCCAGAGCCTCTATTTCAGCCTTCGCCGCCTTGTTCTTTTCGGGCCGCCGACTCATTATGGCCACATTGGCTCCGTGCTGTGAAAACAGCCGCGCCGTGGCCAATCCGATACCGGCATTCCCGCCAGTAATGAAGATCGTCTTGTCCTTCATTCACCTGTCTCCTTTTAAGGGCTAGCATCCATTGCCCCCGAACTCGTAAGCGTTTAGGGGCGATTCATAAATCGCCCCTACAAAGGACACCTCGAACGGGAGGAATCCCGCACCACTTGACCGGAGGTTTCCTAGTCTTCCATCTTGAGTTCCCATCTGCAGGGAGGAGTGCCCTTCGGGTCCTTGCGCGGTCCGTCGGGTATGATCAAGGGCTTGATCTCGGCTTTCGGCAAGAGCGATTTCAGGTAGCGCTCAAAGGCCGGTGCCTCAACCTGATTACAAAGCCAGTTTATCTGCTCTGCGTCGTTCTGCTTCTCAAACCACTCCAGCGAAATACACCGGGTAATCGTCCAGATGATGTGATTCGGGTTGATCACCTCGGCTTCACACGGATAGTACCCTGTGGCAACGCCGTCCGGGATCAACTGCCATGCCTTCATAGCATCGAGGACGGTCTTGACTTCAATGCCCAGCTCTTTGGCCAGTTTGGGCATATTGGCATCAGCAATCCTAGACCAGAAAAGTTCCCGGCACTTCTTGGCTTCGGCCTCTCCCGACCTCTCTGCGGTTATCCGATACCATGTTTCGTCCATTCTCAAATAGCTCTTGGACCAGGCGTGCAATATCCTGATGAGGTACTCCTTGGAGAAATCCTCAAACTTCAGATCGACCTTGTACTCTCCGCTGTAGTCATTTAGCTCGTTTTGTGACTCCTTCAAATCCTTTCCCCCTTCTATTTTTTCGTAATCCGATCCACAACCATAAAGGCAGATCGGGCACAGCTCTGTACGGTAATGCCTCTGGCTTCGCGAGTTGTATCGCCTGCCAGAAGAAGGTTTTTCACTCCCGGGACATCCATTCCCGGCTGTGCCTGTCCCCGAACTCCGGGCACTGCCGCCAACCCAAAAGGCCCCACGGTGTGCAACTTCCACAAAAGATGTTTCTCCAGATCAGGGAAAAACTTCTTGATGTCCTCTTCAAAAGTCGCTATCAATTCCTTCAACTGATGCCTGTTTTCGGCTCTCTCCATCTCAAAGATATTGGGGAAATCATACCAGTTAGCCATGAACCAGAACACGATCTGGTGTTGCCCCGTGTCACCCTCGTAGCCCGGCAGATAGTTGGCCCAAATGCTCCATCCGCTCTTGGTATATTCGGGCCAGACCCATTTACCCCAGTCCTCAGGCCAACCCTGCAGCTCTTTGTCAACGCCGCATACAATCGGAACAGATGCGCCAAACCGATTCTTGATGCCGTTTATCTGCTCCACATACCAGCGTGGCAGCTTGCTTTCGGGAATTACTTTGAAAATGTCCCAAATCGGCAAGGCACAAATCACGTCCGGCGCTCTGACGATTGTGGTTTCGAGCAACTGGAGAGGAGTTACCCGATCCCCCACCGGGATTTCCACACCCACAACCCTGCCATTCGCGATGACAATCTCATCGACCGGAGTGCCGGTTCTGATCTGGCCCCCGTTTTCGATGATGACCTCACAAAGGGATTTCCAGTAAAGCGAGTATCCGCCGCCTTTGACCGACCCCCACAACCCTCCCCATCCACCGAGCCTTTCAAAATGCTCCTTTAAGAATATCAGAAGGTCGCCTGTTCCAAAATCCTCATACTTGGTTCCGGCAAAAGCCCCTACAGCCTGGCTCCACCAGAAGATGTGCATTCCTTCCTCATCACATCTCTGGGCCACCCACTCCTTGAGAGGGAAAGTATCCAATTTGGCCAAGTCTTCATAAGGAGTATTGATGATCTCTTCGATCATCTTTCGCAACTTTTTGAGATCGATGAGATCCATGAGGTAGACCCACTCGCCGTCGCGGTAAAACGAGGCGCCCTTCCAATCATAGAACACTTCCGGATAGGGCTTGCCCGCCTTCTCGAATAATATCACCTTTTTCCCCCGCTTGGCCAGTAGTGCTCCGCAGCACAAACCCGTTGGTCCACCCCCAACGATAATCACATCGGCATCGTACATACTTATTCACCTCATTTCACTATTAACCCAACTTCCGCAGTTTCGAAGCTGACAGGTGCTTCTCCCGAACGTAAAGTTGGTACTACATTGCTTTAATTTTCATTCGCTGAGGGAGGTGCAGCCCAAGCATCTGGAGGAGAACTGCCTGGG
>JAQTRE010000174.1 GCA_028711995.1 Dehalococcoidia bacterium
CATTGTTGGCACCGTTTTGTCTCCCCAAGTCGTTTTTTTCCGTTGCAGAAATAACAGCGTTTCCTTTTTCCGTAAGGGCGATTGCAGATAGGGCAACTTTCCATTCGGCGTAACCTCCTGTATTAGCTGCCCTTATCATATCATACACCCCTGTTATAATGCAACATCAAACGCCGGTAATCTTACAGAACGCCGTATCCCTGAAGTACACCATCGAGCACCGCATATCGGCCCGGACTGCCTGCTTGCCGTATGCAAAGTAGGTGTCATGGCTGTCGGTCACTTTGAAGTCGATGCCGCGCTTGGTGAACAGCATCGAGAAGTTGGTGAAGTCGCCGGTTATTGCGGTTGCCTCGGTGCAAGCCGTGGTCACACAAACAGGCACGCCCCAAATGACTTTCGGAGTCGGATCAGTGGGGTTCCCCATGATGTAGATACCATCGGCAGTTCGCAGCAATGCGGTTTCCTGCCAGTCGTTCGGATTGATGAACAGCACGCTCGGCTCCGCAAATCCGGTTCCTCTGACCAGCGTAAACGCCTTGTAGTAGGCATCCGGTGCCGGGTCAGCGCCCTTCGCCTGGGACTGAACCGAGGCGAGGCTCTTTGCGCCCCACAGGGCCGGGGTTGTGCCGGTTCCTTCAAGGACTTCGGCTTCCAGTTTCGCCTTGATCATGTAGGTCAGGCGCTGGTTCAGGTAAGCGCCGATTCCGGCCACATCCTCAAGTTGCTCGTCTGTGCAAGGCAACCAAACGGCGATCTTCTCCACCTCGTCAGAAGTCTCGGTCAGGGCCAGCGCTGCCTCACCGTAGACAGCACCCGCAGCCGCTTCAGCCGCGTTGTTCGTAAAGGTCGATTCCTTCATATACCGGATGGTGTCCATATTGGTGGTTCCCATCGGGATGAAATCGAGCACCGACAGTGGCCTTGTGGGATACAAGGACACGCGCCCGATTCGAGTCGCTTCCGGGTCCCAACCAGCGGAACTCTGAAAGAGCGTCTTTAGGTCGATGTCAGCCCTGCCGACCATGCCCTTCTGTTTATAGGCTTGGGACTCCATGAACAGTTCGCCGATGCTCTTTCTCTCGGCCTTCTGCTCAGTCGCCTTCTCACCGGGCTGGTAGGACTTGGCGATCACGTCTTTTCCCTGGGTGAGCTTCACCATCTCCTGATAGTCTTCGTTTAGGTCTTTCAGTTCGGCATTCAATGCCTGCAACTTCTCGACCTTGCCTTTGGTATCACCTTCTCCCAGGCACTTCACCCTTGAGAAGTCCAGGTCTGCCCCGGCTTCCTCATAGGCCATGTGTCCGAGTTTGGATTTCTCAGCGATCTTCTCGCTGAGTTGCTTCATGGTCAGATTCGTTTTCATTCAATTCACTCCTACTATTTGAGATTCGATTCGGATAAACTCCCCGAACAGTTTTTGAGCCGCCGCGTTATCGACTGGCTCCGGTTTGGTCAACAGGGCCTTGATTTCGGCCTCAAGGACCGCCAGTTGCTTCATGAGTCCTTCTAGCCGTTCCCTGTTGGGGTCAGAAATGTCGCGCCCGTCTTTCCGCCTTAAATCAGCAAGCGATTTTGTGCGGTCGAGAAAACTCTTGACGGCAGCAAGCGCCGCCTCAGCTTCCTCGCTATAGAGCCATTTCTTGCCTTCTGTCTTGATTGCCAGGGTTGCCGTCCCTATCCCAGCGCCGCGAAGCACCGGCGAGGCTTCAAAGATATCCACGCCCTTGATGATTCGGCCCACTGGCTGCCCGTTCCATTCGGTTTCCTCTCCCCGTTTGGTGACACGGAAGCCATAGGACCACTCCTGAAGCTCAGGGGCAAATTTAATAGTCTCGTAATGCTCGCGTCCGGTTTCCGTTTTGAGGTTGAATTCCCCCTCTACAATCACATCGTTTCCGACTTCTTTGACTGTCCCTTTGCCCACCGGCAAGGCCCCCATCCAGCTTTCATGCTGGTATGCGCTGATCAGGATTGACTTGCCCTGGGGGAATGAGCCGGGAAGCGTCACGTCCTGATCTTTATCAATGACATTTAAGGTGGCGATCTTCGCCGTAAATACCCCCGGCTTGTCTTCCTTCAGTTCGATCCCTGTAAAGGATTTGCGTTCAAGTTCCATGTGGCCACCTCCGATTTTGGGTAACAAAAAAGCCGCATATTTGCGGCCTTCGTGGTCTTTGTATTCAGTTGTTCTATATCTGCTTCGGTGGATTCGGTGCCGTGCCTATCGGTGTAATCTGGTATTCCCCGCCCTTACCGTCTGTCCTCGGGTTCATGTTCTCGATCTCTCTGATCTCATCAGGGCATAGCCACCCGTTGTTTTTGCCTACGGCATAGGCGTTATATCTGCTCAGCAGGTCGCCCCGCATGAGTCCGGCAGTCAAAAACTCGGTGAAATACTTTCCCTTGTTCTCACCGAGTATCAGCTTCCGGTCAAGCTCCTGTTCCCATCGAGTGAGCCAGGGCATGAGACAATAGGTGACAAGTTCTATCCCCGATTGCTCGACGTTTGCATAGTCGCTCGATTCGGTTTTCACGTTCAAAAACCGCGAGGGGATGTGGAGAATCATTGCTATCTCTTCTTTTTGAAACATCCGGGCTTCAAGTAATTGGGTATTTTCAGGGGAAAGCCCCACGTCTTTATAACTCACGCCCTCTTGCAGAATGGCTATCCTGTGGGCATTAGTGAGTCCGTTATAGAGATCCTCCCAAGAGGCCCGCATCCGCTTCTCAGTGTCAGGGCTTACTTTTTCAGGGTGAGTAATAACCCCCCGGAGGTTTGTTCCGGTGTAGACCCGCGCCGCAAATTCCTCGGCCGCTTTCGCCAGCCCAAGAGGTTCCTTCCACATGGTCAAAGGATCGTACCCTATCAGACCATCGTAGCTGAACCCTGGAATATGCAGCACGTTCTTTGCTGGTAAAACACCCCTGTTCCCGTTTGGTAGAGTGTAGATATATTCGATTTTATTAGTTGTGATATTGCGCTGGACCAACATTCTATCCGGGCGCAATGGCCAGAGGTACATAGGCATATCCGTGTAGTAGGGATCAAACTCGATCTCAGCATAGGCATTCCCGCGCGTGAGCAAATGGCCCTGAAGAGTTTCCTTGAATGTGATCGGAGTCATTTCCGGGTTAGGCTCATCATGAAGAATGGTGTACAACTGATAATCAATCGCCCTTTGCTTTCCTCTTGGCTTCATCCTCTCGTAGGTGATGCAATCCAGTTGCCCCACTGTCTGAGCAATCAAGGATACCCCCGCATAATAGGCGCTGACCCCCAGGGCATTATCCGCATTGATATGCAATCCAGTCTTGGAATATCCACCAGAGCCCCACGATTGATTAGACTGAGCCCAGAAAGGCGGTTGAGACCAACCCTTGAGAGTAAGCCCCTTTAAGATGCTTTTTATATTCAATTCACTGCTCCAAGTTCAAAGCCTCGGTCCTCATAAATCGACCGCTTAACCACTTGGTTTTGTGCCCGCGCAAATGCCGCTATCAGCGCCACTGCCGCGTCAATTTTGTTCTGCGGGAATTCCTTTCTCGGGAAGATGTTGTCTTTTGCATCCGTCCGAGCCACCACGTTTGAAATCTGCCAACGGAGCGCCGGGTCTCCGTTGTGGTGTATGTGCTTGGTCAATATCGCCGCTTCTACCGCTTTCATGGGCTCTGAGAAGTTTTTGACGGTCATTCCGTATTCAACCATCGGGAACCCTTCATTGCTTAACCTGGTCGCCATCTCCGTCATATGAAACGGGTCATAGATGCACTCGATAATCTGATAATCTCCGCGAGTGGCTATCAGATCGTCCTCGATATATTCATAGTCGGTGATATTGCCAGGTGTGGTCTGCATCCAGCCATCTTTCACCCACCCCTGATAATGCGTCTTGTCTGCACCCTCCGCCGCCTCTTCCGGTATCCAGTGCTGGCAGAAGATAAAATAATGGTCTTTTCTTTTGAACATCCTCAGCACCGGCATGATGTCCGACCGGCTGGCTGCGTCTATCGCTATCCAGCACGGCTCACCCTTGAACTGCTCGATATCGAGATTTACGTCCCGGCAGGCATCCCAAGCCAGCAGATCCATCCAGGCGACCCGCGCCTGCATCCACTGGTTAAGGTGCTTGCAGCGAATGACGTTCTGTCGGCTGGCTCTCTGTGTGGCCTCTTGTAAGCGTGCCCTGAGGAAGTCTTCGGAAACGCTAACCCCTAGATTCGGGTTGGCTTTGATCCAAGACTCCCATTTGTCCCACGGGTCGGCCTCATCAATCGTGTAGATGATCCCGAAGAGTTGATCGTTCTCGATTGTCCCTTCGAGCATCTTGCAAACCTGATCGCGTTTGTCATAGCACGGGCCTGCAACATTGGTCCCTGCCGTGGTGGTCACTATCAGCAACGGTTGCGACCGAGCTCCCATGCCGGTGAGCATCGAGTCATACTGTGCCGCTGTGTCGTGTTCGTGGTATTCGTCGATGATTGCACAGTGCGGGCTTGAGCCGTCTCCCGGCTTCCCGATGATCGGCTCAAATTTCGAGTTGTCATTTAAGATTGCAAGGTTCTTGGCGTTTACCGTGATATCAAAGTGCTCTTTGTATCCATCAGCCTTGAGCGCCATGATCCGCGCCGGTCCGAACACTTCCCATGCTTGCTTCTCAGTAGTCGCGCCACTGTAGACCTCCGAACCGGCCTCGCCGTCTTTTGAGAGCATGAAATGGCCGACTAAAGCGGCCTGGGAACTTTTTCCGTTCTTCCTGGGGACCTCAAGCAGGACCTCTCTGAATCTCCGAAGTCCGTCTTTCTTCCGCTTCCAGCCAAAGACGTTACCCCAAACAAAGCACATCCACGGTTCAAGAACGAACAACTCGTGTCTCTTCGCCCACTCGCCCTTAACATGGGGCATCTTTTCAGCGAAGTCGCAAAAGGTCTCAGCCGCCTGTTTGTCGAAATAAAAAGGCCCGGATTTCTCTCGGGCCAGATCGTCAAGGTGTCGTTGGCAAGCGAGCTTTACCCACTTGCAGGCCGGTACTTTATCCCGGACAACATCGCGGGCATATTTGTTCGCCTTGTTAACGTGCGGGTATTTCTCCATCTGGTTACCATTTCGTTCCCACAACCTTATTTGAGGATGACACCCGGCCCCGGCTGGCAGGCGATAGTCCAAGCTCGGCT
>JAQTRE010000175.1 GCA_028711995.1 Dehalococcoidia bacterium
CGCCCCCGCATCGTCTTGGCATACTCCCGTATGCTGCCTCCTGTCATCCTCTCCTCCAATATTTCGGTAACTCTTATTTTGAGGCAACACCCCTCCACTCGGTAACTTTAATTATGAAGCCATGCGGCATATTGACAAATCTATATCCATGTGATACACTACAAATCTCCTAGGTAGCCGATGCAGTGTTGTGGGAAGGCGAAGAGGTAACTCAGTAGGGGAAACCTGAAAGGAAGCAATTGAGTAAGGGGAACCTGAAAAAGAGCAACCGAGTAAGAGTTATCTGAAAAAGAGCAACCGAGTAAGGGGAACCTGAAAAGAGGCAATTGAGTAGGAGTTACCCGAAAAGAGAGGTTCGGAGCGGGAACACAACGAAGAGCTAAAGTTACCTAGGAGATTTTTTGTTCTACCCCCCCTTAACCACTTTCCCCGAGGCAGTCTGTCCGACTTCCACCTGTGGCGATTCCAGTGTTCCTATAAACGGCAGATTTCGATATTCATCCTTATAGTCCAGACCGTATCCAACGACAAACTCATCAGGTACCTCGAAGCCGATGTAGTCAAGCCGGACCTCGGCCATCCGCCTCACTTTCTTGTCCAATAGAGCGCACACAGCCAGGCTGGCGGGCTGCTTGCCATTCAGGTAATGGAGCATATAGTTCAAGGTCATGCCGGTATCTACAATGTCTTCTACTACGATGAGATGCCTGCCGGATACATCCATCTCCAGGTCTTTGGTAATCCTCACGGAGTTTCCCTTCGCCTCATAGTGCGATATGGCCATGAACTCCACCTCAACCGGGATTGTCATGGCGCGAACCAGATCGGCGATGAAGCAGAAGACCCCCCGCAGTATACCCACCATAATCGGGCGGCGGTCGGTATAATCTATGGATATTTGCTGAGCAAGCTCTTGCACTCGCCTTTGGATTTCAACATTGGAAAAGAGTGTCTTCCCGATGCCCTGCCCCTTAGCCTGAGCTAATGGACCGCATCCATACTTGGCCAGGAGGCGGTGAATATCTTTTTTGTATAGCAGATTTATTGCGATCTCGGGGTAAAGTTCCCTCAGACGACGCAACTTGCGGTTCTTTTCAGTGACCAGACTTTGCTTTAAGGTCGTCAGCTCGATATAGAGATCAAGGGCAGGAAGATAGAAATCCGGGGTGAACATCTCCGTTATTCGATCACTCTCCCACGTCAACGGGAATGATCTGGGTTCATATACCCAGTCGATTTGATAGAAATCCAGAATATGCGCCAATTCCTCTTCGCTGGGGTGAGCGAAAGTCACGGATCGAACCTGGCGCAGTAGAGCTGTCCCTGATTCAGCTTCATTCATTGCCTTTTCGAATTTCTGCTTTTCTTGCTCCAATAGATGAACGCGAATACCCATGGCGGCCAAGTTGGCCATAGCTGTGACAAAATTGATGTCCGCCTGTGTAAATTCGGTGGTTGATTTTGAGTAAGCTCTCAGGCTGCCTACCGTAACGGCACCTATAGTTACAGGTACTCCCAGCAGTGAGGCGATGCCTGCTTTGGCGGCCAGTTCGGGGTACTGAATGCGACTGTCTCCTCTAACTTCGGAAATAACCACCACCTGTCCATTGCTGACCTCAGAGAGACTCTTATCGGCCTTGAGGAGTCCTTTGCGGAGATAAAATTGAGGCAGTCCCCAGGAGGAGCTGTGGATCAGCCTGGTGTGTGTGGAATCGAGCAACACTAGAGAAGCTCCGCCGCCAATCGCACCTGCTGTTCCCCGAACAACAATGTCCGCAACTTGTTTCAGGGACATGCCTGAATTCAAGCTGGCCGCCACGCGCCGGATTGCCTTGTAGTAATTGCGCTCGCTGCTTGAAACCAATCGGCCCTCCAGTTCAATTCTAGGTTTGAGGGAGCCACATGTCAATCAGATCAAGTCTCTTCTTATCCAGACATAAGTTCAAAGGGGTTCTCGGTGCAAGCCCAATGGTGTCTTTAAATATGGTAAAACTTGTGCGTGATACGATGAATCTCTTATTGTAGCTGAACCTCAGAACAATTTGAGCGTGTGCTCCAATGACATATTTCAGGGGGGTATACTGCTGTAAACGAGCCTTAAAACCCCGATAATCGTGGAGAGGGTAGGACTGCGGGAATACACAAAGGAGGTTACCAAAATGGGTATATCCGAGGCGAGAGCAAATGTGGAGAAGAACAGACTTTATATGAAAATAAGTGGCTTTTTCACCGATGAGGAGGCGAAGGAGACAGCTGATCGGAGTATTGCGGCAATGAAGAAGCTAAAGCCCGGCTTTGATATCATCACTGATGGGTCTGAGCTTAAGGCATTAACGCCACAGGGTACGAACGACATTGAACGGGTCATGAAGATCGCTGCGGAGCTTGGCGTGGGAAGAACCGTCCGGGTTGTAGGGGATAAGGTATCTGTGATGCAACTCAGGAGGAAGGAAAGAGAGGCTGGCGCGCATGAGGCCCCGATAGCCAGTTCAATAGAAGAAGCCGACAGGATGCTCGATAATCATCACTAGATTTCTCGGGCTGGCAGCTATCCGATTATTCGAGCCTGTCTCAATTCATCGATCCGGTGCATGGAATATCCCAGAAGGCCATGGAGGATATCTTCGGTATCCTGTCCTAATTTGTGGGGGTATTCATAAGGGTGCTGCGTAGTGCCGGACATCTTGATAGGGTTCCCTGGAACCCGTATCTCGCCCCCGTCGGGATGTTTCAGGCTTACCACCATATTGCGATGAAGCACTTGCGGGTCGTTGAGGGCTTCAGGTATAGTATTAATGGGAGCACAAGGCACATCGCACTTATGCAGGCGTTCCAGCCACTCTGCCGTGGTCCTGGTAGCGAAGATTTCATCCAACACTGTCCCAAGTTCCTCCATGTTGTGTATACGCTTCACATCTGTGTCGAAACGTGAGTCGAGCGCCAACTCCTCGCGGTCCAGCGCACGGCACAGATTTTTCCAGAAGCTTCCTCTGTGAGCACAGATGACCACATAGTTATCCATGGTCTTATAAGCCCCGTAGATAGGGTTGGTTTGATGGCGCGACCCCAGTCGTCTTTCAACTACCCCCGAGATAAGATAATAGGCGGCGATGTAAGAGAGCATCGATATCTGGCCATCCAACAGTGCCACATCAACTCTTTGCCCTTCGCCGGTACGTTCCCGGGCATATAGCGCAGACGTGATACCTTGAGCGGCAAACATTCCCCCCGCCAGGTCAGCAATCGGTATCCCCGATCGCGCCGGTGGATAGCTGGGGTCAGGATGGCCGGTGATACTCATGCCTCCACTCAAGGCCTGGATTATCAAATCAAAAGCTGGCCTATCCTTGTAGGGTCCTCTATTCCCAAATCCGGTAAGGGAACAGGAGATGATGCGCGGGTTGATCCGTTTCAGGGTTTCATAATCAACTCCCAACTTCGCCATAACGTCCGGCCGGAAGTTATCGTAGACAACATCTGACTTCCTAGTCAGGTCATAAAAGACCTCTCTGGCCCGGGGCGCTCTCAGATTTAGAGCCAGGCTTTTCTTGTTGCGGTTGGCGCTGAGGAAATAGACATCCTCATCCTTATACGAATAGCGCTGATCCAGCGGCGTCCTCGACCCAAACTCGATGGCCACCTCTTGTGGAAGCTCGATCTTGATGATCTCAGCCCCCAGGTCAGCCAAGATCAGAGAGCCATACGGTCCGGCGAGAGCTCTGGTGAGATCGATGACTCTTACCCCCTCAAGAGGCCCTTTTGTCTGTTTTTGCTCTTCCATCATGTTCTCCGGGGTGGTGTAGAATCAGATTGTGACTGCGGGGCGATGGCAGATCGTCTCTATATCGCTTCTACCTCTGCCTTTCCACCTATTGTACCACGTCGCTGTTGGCGTTTTGCCAAGTTGGGCTTGCTCCATTTCAGCGCAACAACAGCGTCTTCATGCGCGTGTGAAGAATATGGCAGTGAATGGATATATCGGCAAAATGCCGGCAATTGTGGACTTTGAGATAGATTTAAGGTATAATTTTGAAGCTGTAGGGGTGTAGCTCAGCTGGTAGAGCAGCGGTCTCCAAAACTCCGCAGCTAGGGACTAAAAGCGTATAGCAACGGGTGACAACGTCCCGGTTTAGCCTCAAAATCCCCACCGATAGACCAATGAGGAGTGACAACGAAGAATAACGCCGTGATCATTTCGTGATCAATTTTTCAGACTTCCCATGAAGCTGTGAATCGTTACGAACATTGACCCACCGGTCTTCATCGCCCGGGACCGGGTGACAATTTCCCTGTTCGGTGTTTTGGGCAGTTTTTCACCCTGAATTACCAATGCCTTGCTCTCATCTGTCATCAGTCAAACTCCTTAAAATTTCCCAATCTCCCACTTTTTGGGAATAGTAAAATCGAATCAGTTCCATCTTCTTGATGCAATAGTAAGTCCAGTATCATATCATTATAAGCCTATTATACTACTTCTGTTGTACCAATGGAGTCAATGTTATATTGGGCCAATTGTGGTATGATTCCGGTAGTTTTAGTATCACGGGGGGATTAAGGAGTTACCATGGCAACTCTCAAGGAACTTCGTGAGGAGAATGCGTTGAGTCAGGCAGACCTGGCCGCACTGGCCAAGGTGGCGAAGTCAACCATTGTCAGTATCGAAAACAAATACCACAAACCGAACTTCAAGACCCGCCGCACACTTGCCGAGGCCCTGAAAGTGAAGCCAAGGGAAATTGAATTCTGGTGATGCCCCGAATGAGTTTCTTCAGCTTCTATTCCAAGCAGAAGTCCAACACCCCAATCAGGAGTGGTACATGAAACGCGTCACCCACGTGGATTCTACCTTCGGCATTGTGGACACCGTAGGAAGTGTCACAAAAGGTAGGACGCCTGCCCGATGCTACACCGGGCCGATTCTTGCACCGTCACAGAAGAAATCTTCTATGACATCTGATAATTGTGTTACCAAATCCTCAAAGTCCGGCATATTTGACCTCTCCTAAACCAGCATATGTCACTAGTGTCATGTCACGTAATGATTGATGGATAAAGCCGTCTCAATTTTACCCTGGCGTCGTCTATGGTAAAATGCCAATTAATCTTGGCATTTAGATTGTTTCTGCTCTTGCACCATGCCTCGACTTCTTTCGTTACCGTGGAGATGTGATCAA
>JAQTRE010000176.1 GCA_028711995.1 Dehalococcoidia bacterium
TTTTTGAGTTCATTGCGCTCCTCGTCCGTCAATCTGACCTTGTATTTCAATAGGGGCATAGCAACCTCCTTTCTGAAGATTACTATACCGCTATTTTAGCGTCAATACAAGCATGACATGACACTAGAGGTTGTTGCACCAAAAGGAGGAGCCATCAAAATGAGCGCCTTGGATGAACTGACCAAACTGGCCGATAGTCTGGAGAACAAAGCTGCCAAGGACTGGAAATCCCAGGGCAAGAAGGTGGTGGGATTCTTTTGCTCGTATGTGCCGGAAGAGATTCTCTATGCCGCCGATGTCCTTCCGTATCGGGTGGCTGCCCGAGGCTGCACCGAGACCACATCGGCAGATGTCTACCTCACCCACCTCAATTGCAGCTTTGTCCGTTCGTGTCTGGAGTACGCCCTCGAGGGGAAATATGACTTTCTGGATGGGCTAGTGTTCACCAACAGCTGCGACGATATCCGCCGCATGAGCGACATCCTCAGAACAGTCCAATCGGAACGATTGCCCCTCATAGCCTTCCTGGACGTCCCAAAGAAGACCGATGCCGATGCCATTGCCTGGTACCAGGACGAGATCGCCGCCTTCAAGCAGAGCGTGGAAACAACCTTCGGGGTCAAGATCACCGATAATAAGCTCAAAAAGGCCATCGAGGTCTACAACGAGACGAGGAGCCTGCTCAAGCAGCTCTACGAACTACGCCGCAAAGACAACCCACCCATCACCGGAGCAGAAGTGATGCAGGTTCTCAACGCCGCCGCCACTACTCCCAGAGATCAGTTCAACAAACTGATGAAAAAGCTGCTGGAAGAGCTCAAGCAGCGCGAGGGGATATCGGACCACAAAGCGCGCCTGATGATCACCGGCGGCGGCGGATGTGACGACCCGGCCTACTTCGACGTGGTAGAAAGACTGGGCGGGCTGGTGGTCACTGATGCCGACTGCTTCGGCTCACGATATTTCTGGAAACCGGTGGAGGTGATCGAGGATGACCTGATCCTCGGCCTGGCCAAGTCTTATCTGGACCGCCCGTCCTGCGCCCGGATGACGGACCGGATCGATGAGCGGATCGATTTCATCAAGGAGATGGTCGAAACCTACCGGGTCGATGGGGTCATCTTCCAGACGCTGATCAACTGTCAGGTATGGGGAGGCCAACTCCTGGCCATCCGAGATGAGATGAAGAAGGCCTGCATCCCGCTCATCGAACTCGACCGGGAATACGCCTTAAGAGGCACAGGACAACTCAAAACAAGGGTTCAGGCATTCCTGGAAAGGATTGAGAGGTAAAGCTGATGGAAGAGAAGATCAACGTATTGGAGATGGTGGCAGATGGGTTTTCTGCTGTGAGCGAAGACACGGCCGAGTCAAACCCTATCCAGTCGGCGATGGTAGGGGCACTGGGATATGTCTACAGGAGAGCGACAGAGGCAGCGGAAAAGGGAGATCCGGTGGCCTGGGTCAGTTTCAGCGTTCCGACTGAGATCTTCTGGGCGATGGATATCGTGCCGGTCTGCGATATCGGGCTGACCGTATTCTGCGCCATCCCCGGCGCAGTTGAGAAATACATTGACCTGGCGGAAGAATTTATTCCCCAGTACGTCTGCTCCACCAACAAGCTGCCCATGGGATTGCTCTTGTCCGGTGACGCGCCGCTCCCGAACGTCTACGTTGCCCAGAACAACCCCTGCGATTCCATCCTGGGAGTGGATTCATCGGTGGCAAAATATCTCGGCCTGCCCTATTTTGGCATCGGCACCCCCTATCTCAAGAGCGAAAAAGGATACCTGTATACCGCCCGCGAACTCAAGCGAATGGTCACCTGGCTGGAGAATCACACCGGGCGCAAGATGGATTTCGGCAGGCTGCAGCAAGCCATGAAATATTCCAATCAAGCGCATGAACTGGTTCTCAAGATCAACGCGCTGGCAGCGCAAGTTCCCTGCCCATTTCCCATGCCTGAGAGCGCTTCCCTCTATCCTCTCTTCATGAACCTGCCCGGCACTCCGGAACTGGTGAACTGCCTTGAAACCCTCTATCGAGAGATACAGCATCGAGTGAATAACAAGGTGTCGCCCGTGCCCTTTGAATATGAAGAAAAGCTCAGGCTGGTCTGGATTTACGCCATGCCGGGATTCGATTTCCCCAATTCCCTAAATGAGCTGATGCAAGAATATGGGGCAGTCAGCATCATCTATATGAACAATCATATCACCGTTGTCCCCACCGAGGACCTCTCCGATTACGACAAGATACTGCTGGGACTGGCCAGAAAATCGCGTAACATGCCGATGTCTAAGGAGGGCGGAGGGCCCTGGGAAGACTGGGGGGACAACTCTGTTGAGATGGTCCGATACTACAAGGCGGATGGGGCTGTGTTTGCCGGGCACATCGCTTGCAAATCCAATTGGGCCGCCGCCAAATTGGTCAAGGACAAAGTATTAGAGGAGACAGGCATTCCCACAATCAGCATCGAGTTGGATTTCATTGACGGGCGAGTCACCCCTGCGGAAGCTATCAAGAGCCAACTGGTGGATTTCATTGAATTGATCCTGGCCAGAGGCAAGCAGTAGGATCGCCAATGGTCACTGCTGATGAACCCCATACCAATAGGTTGGATAAGACGCAGGCAAGGACCTTTGGGATCGCCTTTTACGGACGATAAACCTATGTCTTTGCCGGTCTGAAAAATATCTAAAGGGAGGAGGCCATTATGGTAAGGTATCAATCTCAGGAGTGGATAGACGCCGTTGTAGAGAAAAGCAGGACGGATGAAGCCTATCTGAAGAAAGCCAAAGGACTGACGACCAAACAGAGATCGATTGCCACCGATGCCCCGGGTGGAGTGGACATTCTCACCATCTGGGAATGGGACGACGGAAAGATCGTCAAAGCTATCCGTGAGGAAAAGCCTGCCCCCAGCGAGTGGCGTAACTGGAAGAATGAGGACCAATACATTTCCACTACCATCGGCACCTATGAAAACCTGTCCAAGATAGCCAAAGGGGAAATGAGCGCCGAGGTTGCCATGGCAAAAAAACAGTTTGCGCTTCATGGGAATATGCTCAAGGTATTTGCCAAAATGGGCAAATTCAACGCCTTCTCAGCCTTGATAGCTTCGATTCCGACCGAATACTGAGAAGCCCAGACCGATTATCCGCTGTCTCTGGCCGGGGTCTTAGCGGGTCGAATGAAACGATTTTCAACACTCTGTTTTGGAGAAGAAAGGAGATGTCATAGTTCACAACGTTTCCGCGTGACGCAACACGTTGGATAGATATATTCTGCGAGAGCCTCGGCATGCATAACACCAGGATCGCAGCCACAAAAAGGGGGAAAGAATGATAGAGAAGATTCTGCTGGGCATCTGGGACTTCATCCAAAACAAAATGTGGTGGGTTTTGCTTATTGCTATCCTTCTGCTGATACCGGCTGGCATTGGGGCCAGCAAGGTAGGATTATCTAACCAGTACTCCGACTACATCGATCCTTCCTCGCAAACTTACAAGAATCTCAAACTGCTGGATGGGAAATTCACCAACGACAATATACTGGTTCTCATGGAAGGCGACAGCCTCTCCCAGCTATTGAGCAAGGAGAACCTGGACGCGATGAAGGTCTTTGATGAGCATTTTTCCAAAGACCCGCGAGTAATGTTTGTAATGACGCCGGAATATCTCATCACCCTGCAAAAAACCATGATGTCCGATCCGAATAAGACGAAGGACATCGACTATGCGGTCGATCCCAAAACCGGGGAAATAATACCGGTGGTCAAAGATGTTGTCCTTGCTGAACAGGATGATGTCAAGGGCACCCAGGCTGCTGTCATGCTTGTCGTGTCTATCAACGGAGGCCAAAGCGACGACGCAAAACACAGCATCATCAATGATATGAAGAAAGAGGTCAAAACGGCCGGTTTTGAGGAGGGCGTCACCTTAAAAGTCACCGGTTTCCCAGTCATATTGGATTGGGAGATACAAGAGACCAGTAACCAGGTTACCCGGGTAACGGCCATTGCCGCTGTTCTCATGCTCCTCCTCTTGGCACTGTTTTTCAGAGTAAGAGGGTTCTTCCTCTGGCGGTGGTTGGTGATGGGGTTGGTTGGAATTGGCGTTTTTTACACCATGGGCCTGATGGGACTCATGGACATGAATATCACTCCGGTTGCCATGGGGGTGTTCCCCATCCTGATCGGTCTGGGAGTGGACTATTCCGTCCAGTTCCATAACCGCTACGATGAGGAATCCCGGAAAGGGCAATCGGCAGAGGTGAGCGCGAAGAATACTTTTATGCATATCGGGGCTCCTCTTACAATTGCCATGCTCACGGGCTGCGCCGGTTTCGCCTCAGTGTTCTTTGCCAGAACCCCTATGGTCAAGGACTTTGGCACGACGCTGATTATAGGGGTGCTGGTTTGTCTGGTTGTCTCGGTGACGCTTCTGGTCGGCATTCTCTATTTGAGAGATAAGAAACGCGAAATCAAGGCTGAGCCGCGCAAAGCGGACTTCATGCAAAAGGTGGCGGAATTTATTGCCCCCAGGGCGGTGAAGTTTGCGGCCATTATTTTGATCATCGCTATAGGGCTTTCAGCCTTCGGGTGGAGTCAGGAACACACGCTGAAGGGAAACGTCGGATTTGACGCTTACATGAACTCAGATGCCTCCGAAATGGTGGTGCTCAACAAAGTGGTCGGACTGACCGGAGGAGTCTACCCGGGGGACATGTTTGTGACCGCAGATAACGTCCTTGATCCGAAAGTATTGCAGTGGATGATTGGCGTTCCTGCAAAAAGGTAGCGCCTTGGTATTGAAGCTGATATTGGGATGCGATAGACTCAAGTTGAGGCTATTCGACTTGAGGTGAAGGGATGTTCAGAGAGAACCACAGGCATAAGCAGA
>JAQTRE010000177.1 GCA_028711995.1 Dehalococcoidia bacterium
AGTGCTCAAACCCTCAAAACCGAGGGCTTAACCTATGAGAATGTCACTTGAAAGTCAAAACGTCGGTTTCAAAAACCGTGTCAACTTCTTTCAGGGTATTCTTAACCCCTATTCTTAAACGGCCTCCGAATTTTGAAGCCGACACGGTTTGCCGTCGGGTCCGGGTCCTCTCTGATGTTGACTAATAATACCATAGGCGGTATTTGCCATTGGAAGCGAAATGCACCTGCCAAACGCCCTGGAGCAATCGCTCCGATGGTCAGACCAACTTCCAGCTCGTCATTCAGAAGCCTGAACCATAGTCCACAGTAAACGTCGCCGTTGGGATTTCCCATCGCGGTATTAACCCTTGACGATACTATCCCGATGTGATAGTATCGCAGTTAGTGATACGGTCATTCAGTGATAAGGAAACGGAAGCGCTCTATCGCTTCCGACGAGTGTCGAAGAAACTCCCGCGAGATATTCAAGAAAGGGCTCGCAAGAAGCTCCGAATACTCAATGCCGCCAAAACTCTGAATGATTTGAAGATACCTCCCGGAAACCAGTTGGAGGCCCTGAAGAAGGAGCGGAAAGGTCAGCACAGCATACGGATAAATGACCAGTGGCGAATATGTTTCACCTGGCGTCAGACCGATGCTTATGATGTTGAGATAACCGATTACCACTGATTTGACAAGAAATGGTGAATCTATGATAGAAGAAGAGAGACTCCCTGCTATCCACCCCGGAGAGATACTGACTGAGGAATTCTTGGCGCCGATGGGGATATCGCCATACAAACTGGCTAAGGATATTGGCGTTCCTCAAACTCAAGTCAGTCAGATCATTCACGGAAAGCGTTCCATAACCCCAAGGACCGCCGTTCGGCTGGGGCTGTACTTTGGGAACTCAACAGAGTTCTGGCTGAACCTCCAGAGAGATTATGATCTCGAACTGATGGATGATGAAAGGCCGGCCATCCGGGTTAAGAGACCTGACGGGACGGATGCGGTATATAATGGGCGGAGATCGACCTTGGTTACTGTATAGCCATTGGTTTCTTTATCCCTTTTTGTCCCATTTTAGCTGACGGTCTACACTCTCAGGTCAGGCGGGAAGAGATCACCCAACTGAAGGCCGAGGTAGACACCTTAACCGCCATCATGGCGGAGGCCAAGGCCAAGACCGATACGGTGGAGCGAGTCCCCGTGTAAATTCAATCCTTTTTTGAAGACTTCAATACTCTCGATATTCGGATGCAGAAGGCAAGGTTGCAGGAGATCGTCAAGGCGATCTATCTGTTCTCCGGTAATGACAGGTTGGAGATTGAATTCAGATGAAAATGCGATGGCAGAAGAAGGACTTAAAGATGGGCCAGCCAGTGGGGACATCGTGGCTGGGGAATTCATCTCGCTACTGGCCGACAGATCCGGATACGGGCGAAGAGAGTCTACTTCCCTACGCGTTGGCCTGCCTGGAGGCTGCGCTCAAACTGTCTGAGAAAGCACGATCCACCTATGCCAAACTCGTTGAATTGTGGAGCACACAAGGCATGGAGGCCGTATGCAATGAAATGTGCCGCACAGGGCATATGATCCCCGAGACATCCGCCTATTTTGACAGCTCGGATGTCAACCATTTCTTCGAGACTGCCAACTACTTCATGCTAATCGCCTTCAATAAGGTTGAGGATCTGGAAGAGGAAACCCCAAAGATCACCAGCGAACGGTCACAAGCGTTGCTGATGGTTGTCTTTCTTCGATCGCTGGCCGACCACTTGGGGAACACCAGCGTCACTTCCAACAGCTCCGGGACAGTCGTCGACACGGTGAAATACTTCCCCTTCGGCGGAACCCGAAGCAGCACCGCTCCGCTGGATACCGACAAGCTCTTCACCGGCCAGCGGCTTGACCAGACCGGGCTTTACTATTACGGGGCCAGATTCTATGATGCGACTATAGGGAGGTTCATCAGCCCGGATTCACTTGTGCCCGACATGGCCAATCCTCAGAGTTTGAACCGGTATAGCTACTGCCTCAACAATCCGTTGGTATACACAGACCCTACTGGCCTAGATTATGTAATCGCAACGGGTTCAGGTCAGGATACATTAGAAACTATGGGGGAATACTTAACCTTGTTGGTTGGGCTGGGTGTATATGATGCGACTTATGATGATAACGGGGACCTCGCTTCTCTGACCCAAGGCGCCAATTGGGAGCCGGTTTACTGGCAATTCGACACAGGAAGCGTAGAAACACGAGCTGATGCTATAAGCGGCATGATCTCAGACAAAGGATTAACAAATGTAAAGCTCATCGGATTCAGTGAGGGTGCTGCGGCTGTTGGAACATAGTTATTCAACATCAGAGGCAGTTCGGCGCTGAATGCCATTGACACCGTTCTGCTCTTCGAACCGCCCACAGGGGATGCTCAGACAGGGATGCCTCGCATCGGCTTGCTCCTATGACTGGAAAGCCCTGGAAGGACTGCCGGGTATTCTGAAGGAGACCAACCCGAATATCAAGCTGGGCCTTATATATAACAAGAAGAGCCCTGTCTATGGAGTGAGATTGAGTGGATGGGGTGACTACACTCACGCCATGGATAAACGCGCCTGGTATCAGAAGTCGCTTGACGTAGTCTCTTCTACTGCAATAAGGGGATGGGGTGATACTCTACCTTCCGGCTCAGCGCAAGCCTCTAAAGGACTTTGGGGATGGCAAAAAGCTCATGCTGACGTGCTTAGAAATTCGGGATGTATCAAGTGGGCATGTAAGAGAATCCATTCCGGGTCCTAGATGATTGTATCTGATCGAAATTGGAATAGTTTTCAATTGTATACTCTCTCGGATGGGGAATCACCCCGCATAATAACTCTTATTTGCACTGGGGGAAAAAGTATATGGGGGAAAATAGGCTTGTGCCGGGAATCCTTTTGATATTGCTCATTGTCTCATTCATGACTACCGCTGGTTGTGACGGTAAGCAACAAATCCTGGGCAACGACCGGATTACCACTATTGCTCGGGACAACCAAGGCAACCTCTGGTTCGGAACTTGGGGGAAGGGGGTATTCCGTTACGATGGGACCAACTGGCAAACTTTTGATCGAAAGGACGGCCTACCTGATAACCTCATAAACACTGTTTTTTGTGACCGCCTAGGAAACCTCTGGGTTGGTGCTGGAGGTGGCATAAGCCGCTACGATGGCACTAACTGGAAAACCTTCGCTGAGAAAGACGGCCTGGCGCAGAACAACGTCAAGGCCATTTTCCAGGATGGCAGTGGCAATCTTTGGTTTGGCACATTTGGCGGCTTGAGCCGGTACGATGGCACACACTGGCAAACCTTCACCGAAAAGGATGGTTTAGCCAGCAGGGATGTAATGGCGATCACCCAGGACGAAGAGGGCAATATGTGGTTTGGCACAGTAGGTGGAGTGACCCGCTACGATGGAAAGAATTGGCAGGTTTTTACCGATTGGTCGGGCTTGCCCCGCAATGAGTTGGAAGTAAACGCTGTTCTCTGCGATATTTGGGGGAACCTGTGGATTGGAACATGGTGGGGAATAACTCTGTACGATGGGACTGCTTGGACAACCATCTCTAACGGGAGCTCTGCAAGCGATAGAATTCACGTCATTTTCCAGGATAGCAAGGGCAATCTCTGGTTTGGTACTGAAGGCGGGGTGAAGCGCTACGATGGAACCACGTGGCGATTGTTCACCAAGAAAGATGGCCTGAGAGACAACGATGTCCGTGGTATTGTAGAGGATGCTGAGGGCCATATCTGGGTTGGCACTGATCCTGGAGCAAGTTGGTACGATGGTTCTAATCAAGCGGGAGTTCCCCGCCTGTGAAGGCGGGGGTGAGAGCCGATTCCTGCGAAGCAGGACAAGCTCCGCTTGAACCCGCAAGTACCACGCCTGTAAAGGCGTGGGTATCTATGTGGCACAAGTCATCTTGAGGGACGATAGTTGCCACAATTCGTCCACTGGTGGAAGGCAGAGGATGGGGTTATCCCAGCTTCTGTTCTTTACCCGCTGCCGTCCCTCCGTCCACCTTGAATCCTCATGGCCCCACTTAGCCATAAAACATTTTATGGTAAGGCTGCTGTGGCCCGAGGCGGGGAACGAGATTCACCGCAGAGGACGCAGAGAGCGCGGAGGGGAAAATAAACTACTTCTCTGTGTGCTCCGCGAGCTCTGCGGTTTTCCTTCCGTTCCGCCGAGCCTTTGGTGGAGCGCTACTATGCGGCATAGTGCGCTTCCAGGACACAGCACCGTAGTGGGGACATATTCAGAGCGTGAAGGACGGCAGCCTCAGTTGGCCTTGTAGGTTTGGCGAGCAGTGGCTTCAGTTATTTACCTCCACTGGAAAAGAGGAAGATCATCCGGATTTGATTTAATCGGACGATCCCTGTGACCAACCATTCAGCGAATCCCTAGAATTCAATTTCCCTTGGCTTCAGTTTCAGGGCCTCGGCAAGTTTGCGGCGGGTCTTGAAGTTCGGTTTGTGGTGTCTGTTCTCAATACTGACGATTGTTGACTTCGCCACCTTGGCCAGTGCGGCAAGGTCTGCCTGACTCAACGCATTTTCCTCGCGAAGTTCCTTGAGCGTTGCCATTGTAACCTCTTCATCCTCTGTGCTACCGGAATCATACCATAATCAGCCCAATATAACATTGAAACCATTGATACAATAGTAGTAGTATAATAGTCTCATATAAGATTGATAATAGACTCGTAAATAATCATAACTGGACTGATATTTAGCCCAACTTCCGCAGTTTTGAATCTAGGAATGGGTTGTCCAGAACGTAAAGTTGGCACTACATTTTTTGAATTTTCATTCGCTGCGGGAGGTGTAGTTGTAACATTTGGAGCAGGATGGCTTGG
>JAQTRE010000178.1 GCA_028711995.1 Dehalococcoidia bacterium
GCAGACAGGATTTCCCCTGAAAAGGGGTTGTTCAGAGAGCGGAACCACGGAAAACCACACTCCGACGTTATTTTATGGCGGGAATTCCGCTGAATTTATTCTTTGACCGACTTGATCAGAGCTTTCTCAAGATAACGATTGATGCAGTCTCCTTCGATTCCCAGTTCAGTGGGTGCATACAGCCGAACAACGTCGCAATCATTGGGCATTCAATGGGAGGCTACACAGCTCTGGCAGTGGCAGGCGGCATACCTTGGTCTAAAACTCGGCAAAAAGTTGATGTAGTGCCCGATCCGCGAGTTCGGGCGCTTGTCCTATTGGCTCCTGCTACTGCATTTTACTTTCCTAATGACTCGTTGAGCAATGTCACCGTTCCAATTCTCATGCTTGTTGCTGAGCATGATCCAGTTACCCCACGGTGGCAAGCGGACGTGGTGTTGGACCGTGTTCCTGACCGATCTCAAGTCACTTACAGAATAATAGAGAATGGAGGTCATTCCCCCCTCAGGCGAGAAATGCTAATTTTCTTCCATCCACGGACCCGGAGGGTTTTGATCGCGACAAGTTTCATGAGCAGCTTCCCATCGAAGTACTGGAATATCTGGACGAACAGTTGAAAAAATCTTGAGCCTGGTAGGCGATGAAAGACGCCAAAAACTCCGACCCCCAGAGCGGTTTGCTTCCAGGAGCATACCATAGGTGAATGCTATCCCTCAATCCACGCCTCCGCGCGGGAGGCGACAAGCAGGTATCAACGAGTTGCACATGGTGACACTCCCTAGAATTTAGGTTAGCAATGGTACTTCCTTTCTAAAACAGTAACAATATACTATTTGGTAAAACAGCAAAGTTACGAAAAGTGCAGTCGCGAAAAGGTCCGGTGCCGTTTAGACAAGGAGTTCACTGCCTGAGTGTAACCCCACGGGCTCACGCCCGTGGCACCTTGGGGAACAAGCCCTACCTATCGGCATTCACCCACGGGCTTACGTCCGTGGTCCTCTGCCAGCCTTAATAGCCCATTGAATTAAGGAACCATTAGCAACCCTGAAACCACATTGAAGCGAAAAGGTTGAAGAGGTATTTGGATACCAAGAGAGGGCCGTATTTTATACGGCCCTCTCTTATCTTTAGCCTTATTTCCTTTGTTTTACAGGTATCTGTGTGAAGTTGGCTGTGATAGTTTTATTTCCGTTCATGGTGATAGTCGTGCTGGCTGATCTATAATTTGCCACGGCATCGTCGGTCCATTTCACAAACTGCCAGCCAGATGCAGGGATAGCGCTGATGGAGACTACTGCGCCAGAATCGAAGAGACCGGCACCTGCAACAGTACCTTGCCCTGCAGTATTCATGGTCAGGGTTGTTGCGTTGCAGGGTCAATTGAGCCATTGTTGTTCAGCTTGGCGGCAAAGGCATCTGGGCTTGACGTATATGCCCTCACCGGCGAGCCCCAACGATAATTGCTCACACCCGCGATATAGATGTTGCCGCTGCCATCTACCGCGATGCCCCGGCCACAGTCAAGGAATCTCCAATGTGGAGGGCGCTCCGGGAATCGGGTACTTATTCTACATAGCATTCAAAATGGCTTTAATCCAGGGCCAATCAGTCAAATTTTTCAACGCTTTTCTATTGGATGCCAAGTGTGCCAGTCCATGTTCTGCTTGAAGGGTGGCAGCATTGAGTGAATCGAATACCCGGTTTGCGAAATAATCTCGCCGCAGAACATTCCATATCTGTTCCGCCGGATTCAGTTCAGGCGAATAGGGCGGAAGGAACACCAATGCAATATTCTCAGGAACAGGGAGCTCCTTGCCTTTATGCGACGATGCGCCATCCAGTACCATGATCATGGATCATGAAATCTTCCTGATGCCTTTGGCTGACTTGATTCAGAAAACGGCTCATGTTCTCGGTATTCATCTTTTCCGCTGTCATGGAATCAAGGGTGCCATCCCAAGGGCTTACCGCGGCATATTCATATCTGAACTCCCGAACCAACTCCAGCCCAACCTTTGGTCTTTTCGGCGACGGCGCCCAGCAAGCCCGCGGATCACTCATCCGTCCAAACCGGGCTTCATCCTGAAACATGAGACGGACGGGAAGACTCTTTTGATTTTTCAAACAGGCGGTCGCCACCATCTCGGGGAGTTTTTTTTGAACTCATCCTGAATTCCCGGGTCGCTTTTGGGATGCTTCGTGTCCGGCTGTACTTTCCGCCACCCATGCCGCGCCAGCAAACGATAAGTCGTAGACATGGGAATAGAATGTCCTAATCTTTCCACAAGTGCGGCATGGACGGGAGGAACCGAAATCACCCCTCCCTCATTTGCTTTGGCTTCCCAACTGCGGAGAAATTCCCGTTCTTCCTCAGTCGTCATGCAGCAATGGCGGCGACCCCCCCATGCGTTCCGGGTATCTCTATTTTGATTGCGAACACTCTCCCGATTGCGAAAAACTGTTCTTTCACTGATCCCCAGTATGTCGGATGCCTTACCGGCATCCATATTCGCTTCAGCGACCAATAATACGGATAGTGCCTTGCGTAATTCCATAGCTGTTGTAGCCCGATCTCTCAGTTGCCGCGCCCTGGCTATTTCCGCATCGGTAAAACAGGCTGTTCTTGCCATAGATCACCTCCATGACAAGATTATACGTTTATGGCATCTTGATTGCAACTTTTAATAAACCGGACAGGTCAACGATTTGCTATGTACAATTGTTTGTCCGCGCAGAGGAGGCAGCCCAAAAGCGCGCTTGTAGCTCTTTAGATTCATCAACGCCTCATGCCCGATCATTCCCGGGATCTGGCCCAATTGGTTCTCCATGAAGTCATACACCTCAGCCCGATCTTTGAACACCGCTGCTATGCCCAGTTCAAACATTCCCGTGAGCATGATGACCTGCGTCACATTCGGATAGCCGCACAGGGTTTGGGCAACTTCATGAATCCGAGAAGGATCGACTTTCAGTTTTACCGTTATCCATATCTTGTAGCCCAGAGCAGAGAGGTCCGGCACACTGACAATTCGAATAATCCCCTTTTCCAGGAGCGCTTGCAGTCTCTTGCTCACTGTTAACCGGTTTGCCCCCAGATTCTGGGCCAGTTCGGAAATGGTTTCCCGGGGATGCAATTCCAATTCCCCAATCAAAGATTTCTCAAACTCGTCCAGATGGTTCTTGCCGGGATGGCGCTTGATGATATGGCCATTGGCCACCAGACAGGACCAATCGTTTTTGAAGATTTCGAGGACGATCATAGAATCGATGTTGGTGATATCCTTAATGGTACCCAGATCTGTGGAGACAAATCCACCCAGATCTTCAAGGCCTTCGATTGACATCGATACCAACAAATCATAATGGCCCAGGGTTGCGGAAACCATCTTGGAGTAATCCAGGGAAGCGATCATGGTGGCTACCGCATCCACTTTTCCGGGGCGGGTATTTATCCCCAGCAGTACCAGGGTCAGGTAACCCAGGGTTTTGTGATCAGCGATGGTGACGAATGAAATAATCCCTTCATCGAGGAGGTATCGTAATCGCCGCTGTACTGTGGTATGGCTGGTGCCCAGCTTGGCCGCGAGTTCCTTGGCACTTCTTCTGGCATCGACTTCCAATTCACCAATGATCATCAGATCCAGTTCATCCAAGGGCCTTTTTGTGGTTTTCTCACTCATTCCTTGTTCCTGTGAAATCAGTTTCACCCGTAGAATTGATCCATTCCCAATGGAGGTTGGATCTGCGACGGCGTCAAGTGACGCTGTATCCACGCTCTGGGGACTGCCTCCTTCGCACATGAGGCAGTCCCCAGCGAAGAAAAAAGGGGAAGGATATGCCTTCTCAGCGGGCTGGGAGTGTCTGGGTGGCACTTTCGGGCCTGCATGTCAGCTATGTCATCAAACCGGCTGTCTGACTGGTTCGGCACCCTTCCTGCAATCCCTCCCAGTTAGCAACGCTAACCACGATCGCTGGCGCCAAAACCTTTAAGCTGAATAAGATCAGTGTCATATCTGCAACGGTGACCACCGACCTGTTCACCACCCCCGGGACCCTCATCTTGGCCAACCGGCAATTCATTTCTCAAATGCGCAGCGAGGTGGCTGCGGAAGGAGCAGCCCTCTGTAGCACATTCATTGTTGCGTTGCCTGAGAGTTTATCCTTGTCGACGCCTAGTGTTATGTCATATTTGTAATGTCATTCTGAGCGAAGCGAAGAATCTCAATCCCCATCATCGAAGATTCTTCGGTCATCCATACGGATTCCCTCAGAATGACATTGCGCCAGATCATAGTTGACACAACACTAGCCCGGACCATGTGATATTATGTTGTATACCATAACGCGCCGTTTTGTGTAGATTCATAACCGCATGAAATACTTGTCCGAATCAAAACATCAAATGATAAATGAATCACTGCCACTTGCAATGGGAAGCGCTGCTATTTCTCCGGTTCTGACCGCCTGGTGAACATCCCTCTTATGGATTCAACCAGCTTATTCGGGGTAGGAGGCATTGGCTCCGATGGCGGGCCCCCAGCTCTTTTTGCCTGAAATTGCCTCCAGCGCATCTTGATTGTGCCCCATACTCCCAGCGGCAATAGAATGATGATCGCCAGCATAAATATGGCCAAGAATGCCGTGCGCCACTCTTGATTAACCGTGTAGACCTCGGACACTAGCTCCGGCCCCAATCGAACGACCAAAGCGCCGACAATCGGGCCGACCAGGGTACCAATGCCTCCCAGTATCGCCATGAAGATCACATCAAATAGAATGCCCATTCCGAAGATGTTCGGGTCCATGATGCGAATATAATGAGCATAAAGCCATCCGCCCGTGCCTGCTATCACGGCCGAAGCCACAAAGC
>JAQTRE010000179.1 GCA_028711995.1 Dehalococcoidia bacterium
CATTCAGGCCAATGGCGTTCACAGCAACGTAGGCCATATCGTGCAATACAAGGATGGAAAGCTGACCGTAGTGTCAGACTAGAAGATCTACAAATTGTAGTCAAGCACTATTCGAAGGGGGCATCCCAATGGGATGCCCCCTTCGAAATGGGACCAGCATCGGGATAGGCTGAGTGACAACAGCATCTGACCACACCTTGGCAGACCCCTTCATAGTTTCCTATGTGGGTCCAAGGTCAAAGCTAACTGATTTGTGCCGCGTAATCCCCCTTTGGGCTCATCTTGCATTGGAAGAGATTCCGTCTCGACAAAGAGGGGCTACATATTTCTGTAGAAAGAGAGGTCTGTTTTGCCAATTATGAAACCAGACTGCATTCTTGAAGTACAAAATCTCACCAAAAACTTTGGTGGCTTAAGAGCTGTAGACGACCTGAGTTTTGACATATGCCACCAGGAGATATTGGGCTTGATCGGCCCGAACGGTTCAGGCAAGACCACCACTATTAACATCTTGGCAGGGACTCATAAACCATCAGCTGGCCAGATACTCTTTAGAGACACTCCTATACAAGGATTTCCCCCATGGAAGATTGCCATGATGGGTATTGCGCGGACCTTTCAACAGACACAGTCTTTCGTATCGGCTACCACTCTGGAGAGCGTGGTATACGGTTGCCACGTACGTGAGAGAAGCGGCATCATAGCCAGCCAGTTATTGCGGAGAAAAGTGAACAGGGAGCTAAAGGCTTCTCAGGCTAAAGCCATGGGAATACTGGAGACGTTGGGGCTCACAGAATATACAACCAGACCAGCGGCCAGCTTGCCTCCGGGAGCGCAGAGGATACTGGCTATCGCCATGTGTCTTGCCGGCAACCCCAAGCTTTTGCTTCTGGATGAGCCGGTATGCGGTCTAAGCGCTGAGGAAAGCAACAAAGTCGTTGGCGTGATTCGGAAGCTGAGAGATCAGGGACTGACCGTGTTGGTTATCGACCATGATATGCGGGTGATGATGAACATCTGCGACCGCCTGGTAGTCATAGACCGCGGTAGCAAAATCGCTGAAGGTGTTCCAAAAGAAATACAAGCCAATGAACAGGTGTTGAGGCCTACTTGGGTCGTCGCGGGGGCACTCAGAAGAACAACACGAACTGTGCTCAAGATAGAGAGCCTGTAAGTCTGTTACGGGCCGCTAAGTAGAAATTTTACTAAACACCCCCGCAATGATATGATAATTGCGGGCAAGGGTATATCAAGAAACGCAGAGAGAATAGTGGGACTGTTGGCAGTGAGTCCAGGATGTGACCCTCAGACGGGCAAATACAAGCAACGGTGGCAAATGGTCGAGGGCATCAAGAAAGATCCTCTCAGGATGAGCCGCTATGGCCCAAAAACTGGCCAAGTTTTGACGCTGCAACTGGTACCATGACCGGGTGAACCTCAATACTGAGGTTCACATAGGAGCACACGTCGCCGGGGCAACTATGGCAAAGTGTCAATTGCTGTACACAGGCGGTCCTTTGATCAACGTGGAGCATTCTTCTTGATTGAAAGAGGTCGTGGCAATGGGTGTTGGGTAGAGTGCCTGCTATTCTTGGTCCAACAGACCGGCGTCTCTCATCGCTTGCAGGGCTTCTTGGTATTCCTGCTTACCACTCAACATGATCGACCGCTGACGTCTCCGTCCGTTCTCCATAAAATTGACTGCAATATAGCCACGCGTGAGGGGAAGTGGAGGGTGAGCTTCAATTGACAGAATGTCTGATCGTTCGATAACAGCCGCTGCTGAGTCACGGCGGCTAGAGAATACATTCCAGATGAGAAAGATTCCGATGAGACTGAATACGCATCCCATCGCTATGTCTTCTTGAGTAAGCAGCCATCCACCGATGATCACCGCTGCTATTCCTGAAAATGCGTATATGACAATCCTACGCTGGGTGATCTTGCCATTGACGCCATTGCTTGCTCTGCCAGCGGGCTCATGGCGTTCCAATAGCAACTTGTCCGGGGTGATGATACAGGTTCCGGTATCTGTCTTAAAGCTGAATTCCTTTGGTCTTCCCATGTGATTCTCGATGTCCTAAAAACTTCCGGAAGCAAAACTACCCTCAACGAACAGGACGCACTTGAGGTGGGGTTACCCTATGACCTCCTGGACGTTTACACCTCTCATTTGTTCTTTTCGATCAAAACTGCTGTTCCGTAACACAAGACTTCTGATACACCTCCCATCACTTGAGATGCATCGTATCGAACCCCGACGACAGCATTGGCGCCCTTCTCTTTTGCATGTTGAAGCATCATGGCAAAGGCGTCTCCCCTTGATTTCTCACACAACCCCGTAAATAAAGTGATGTTTCCACCGACAAGTGTTTGGAGTGAAGCCCCAATCATCCCAAAGATTTCCCGAAGGATGTCAGTCTCCTCCATCCAGTTAGGACTGCTCTATGAGACTCTAACTGGCAACACGTCTGCTATCTATCATATAATAGACCCGTGACTTTAGAATACTACGAAGATATCAAGCTCCACGAAAGATACAGGTCTAGGGGATACCTGTTGACCGAACAGAAGATTGTCGCGTTTGGCACGGAATGGGACCCGGACCCGCTTCATATAGATTCCGAATTCGCCGGGACATCCACGTATGGGGGGTTAATTGCCCCAGGGGCCCTCCTTATAGCAATTTTCGTAAAGCTGATAAGAGAGCGAGAGTCGAACATGGCCCACAATGTGGTGTTAGGCTGGGACGAAGTTCGGTTCCTGCTTCCCGGTCGGCCAGGTGATACCTTGGTAGCTGAGATGGAGGTAACTTCGAAGCGGGAATCAAAAAGTGACCCGAGTGTTGGCATTGCCTTTTCCATCATGAGGTTGCTTAATCAACGAGATGAACCGGTAATTACATTCAAAGCCGCTGGGCTTATAGGAAGACGTCCCAAAACCTAGTGTCCTGTTTGATCAAGAAGCTTAGTTGTTAGACATTTCGGATGATGAGGCCCGCTAACAATTCGGTGGAGCGCGACCCCAAGAGCGTCCATTTTTAAGTCAAACGGGTCAAGCATCCAGGGGCTGGTCAAAAACGAAGGCTGGCAGGCATAAACTCTGGCGGCGGCTGAATTCGGACGTTGGGCTGCACTTTTATTAGCCTGATTTTCGCAAGAAAGCTCTCATTGAATTATGGAAGAATCCCTCACAATAGAATTCACGCCAACGAAACAGGAGTATGTGAGGTCAGTTAATCTCAGCATTGCTGGTGGAGGATTTTAAATGACTATCATCTCAAGAATGGGGTTAGAGGGTAAAACCGTTGTTGTTGTGGGGGGTGGGGGTATCGATAATCAGGGTATTGGACCGAGCACGTGTCGGCTTTTTGCCCACGCCGGGGCCAATATCGTCGCTGTCGATCTGAAGGCAGACAGGGCCGAGGCGATTGCGGCAGAGATCAAGGGTACAGGCAATCCAGCCATCGCAATAGAGGCAAATATCTTGAACGAGGATGATATCAACAGGGTGGTTGAAGCCGCCGTAGCCGAGTTCGGCAGTGTTGATGTGCTGGTGACCGTAGTGGGCAGGCCGCTGTTTGTTCCCGCCCTGGAAATGAACCGGGCTCAATGGGATGAGGAAATGGCCATCAATCTGACCTATTTCTGGCTTTGCAGCAAGGCTGTTGCCAAGACGATGATCAAGCAGGGTCGAAAAGGCAGTATCGTCAGTGTTTCATCGGCAGGCGGTATGAATGCCGATACCAATCACTTTGCCTATGGAACCGCGAAAGCGGGGCTGATCGGTCTGACCAAGACCCTGGCAGTGGAATGGGCTCCCCACAACATCAGAGTTAACTCTGTGTCGCCGGGATGGACCAGCACGCCTAAGGGCCGCACGAGTGCTCCAAAAGCAGCCTAAATTGGGGGATCGACTCAGACGATCCATTCCGCTGGGGCGGACCGCTACACCCGACGATATTGCCGGGGCCATCCTGTGGCTGGCGTCTGACCTTGCCGGCTATGTGACCGGTCATACCATCCCGGTGGATGGCGGATTGCTGCTCAACAATATATCGGCATTGCGCATCACCGAGGACTAAGTTCGTGGATAAGTCACTCCTCTGATACCTGTTACATTGTTTATGAGAGGTGGTAAAGACCAAGTGAAAAAAGCAGAGCCAGTGAAACCACAGGGAGTAAATCGAGTCGTCATCGCCGTTTGGGATATGGAGAAAAGCAAAAAGCTATACTCTGATCTTCTTGGGGCAACGTTTCACGACAGCGTTGCCGAGGAAGCAGCTGAACTCGGTTTGTCGGTCTCCATAAGCTGGGATGCCGGTATCGAACTGGTCAGTCCCCTTCCCGACTGCGACAGCAAGGTGAAGCGGACTCTCGAAAAGCGTGGCGAGGGCCTGATCGGGGCGGTCTGGGTGGTGGATGATATCGAAAAGGCGCGGGCGACAGCCGAGGGACTGGGCATCCCGATCTGGTACACCGTGGACTATTCGCAGGATCAGATCAACAAATATCAGCAAGGAAGGTTCAGCAAGTTCAAAGA
The DNA here is from genome assembly GCA_028711995.1 of Dehalococcoidia bacterium. Classification (NCBI taxonomy): domain Bacteria; kingdom Bacillati; phylum Chloroflexota; class Dehalococcoidia; species Dehalococcoidia bacterium. The sequence goes on from JAQTRE010000179.1 coordinate 4,543, forward strand.
ATATATGCTTGATCCTCGCACTACGTATGGCGTGGAAACCATTATCGGGCAAATCGAGCCTAAGAGTTAAGAGGAATTATACATGAATAAACTTCCCACGACCTTACGGTCGGGGTATTAAGTTAGGAACTATAAAGCAGCAGACGGAGGTTCGATAAATCCTCATTAGTCCCCTTCTTATCGGGGAAAACGGGGGTACGGAAATCGAGAAGGTGGAGGTCGACCTCCACTGACTTTCTGTCGCCGGGGTCATCGAAGCGGTCGACCACACCGGAGCGATTTGCTTTATAAGCCAGTTTCTTGGGAAACGGCGGCAGATTATACTGG
>JAQTRE010000180.1 GCA_028711995.1 Dehalococcoidia bacterium
TCTTGGGATCGCCCTTGACCGACTCGCGGGCTCAGGCCAAGGCTTAAATTGAAGGTCGAGGCAGTAACAGCGACGGACCAAAATGACCAAGGGGCTTGACAAAGAACCCCTCATAGAAGGTTCCTTAGATGAAGTGTTCCTCCAGATCGCGCTGCAATCGATCAGGACCGCAGGCATGACGCGTCCGTTTATGCCCTGCCTTAATCTCAAGCTCCAGCCGCGCCTCCTCCCGGGCTCGCTTCGTCCGAGCCAGTTCCATCTCTATTTCGGTCAAAGGCTGCTGTGTCTTGCCCCCCTCTCCCAGATTTCCCGCCTTATAAGCTTTTACCCAATTCCCCATTGTCGATGGCGGTAATGACCACCTCCGCGCAGCCTCTGACAGCCACACATTCCCTTCCGTTACAAGCTTCACCGCTTCTTCCCGCAACTCCTTCGTGTACCCTCCTCGCGGAATCCCCTTCATCTGAACGACTCCGCCTCCCTATTCCATCCAACTTTGGCGGCAACTTTTTTCGCTTCAATTCGGGCGCCGAGAAAATTATCGTACGAAATGATCGTATAGAATGATCGACCAAGACTTTTGGACGGGGTGTTTACCAGTCCTTACGGGCGTTGTTCTACTCAAGTTGCAGGAGTTATTGTAACTATAAGTTCTGGCCATTGCGTTATTCTGATAGCAAGGGGGGTGACCAAAAGTACGGGATATCTGGAATCCAGGATATGCCCGCGGGACTTTCATCAAAAAGTATTCGGTTTCCCGGAATGCGGCTGCTGATATTCATCACTTCAAGAGAAGAAATTTGCATACCAGAAAAACGTTTCCCTCAGCGGGAGGAAAGGAGTAGTCTGTAATCTATATAGCAAATTCCAGTAAAAACGGCTTTAGTTTCGACCGGCACTGTTGAGCCATCAAGCGAAAAGGGGGTAATGATGATAGGAAAGATTCTGTTAAGTATCTGGGACTTTACCGAAAAAAGGGTAAAGTGGGTATTACTCATTGCGGCCATCCTGCTGGTTGTCGCCCTTATCGGAGCCAGCCAGGTGAGCACTTCTAATGGTTATGGAGACTACATTCCCAAGGGCACCCAGACTTATGATGACATCTACAAACTGGATGAGAATTTCAGCAACGATCAGTTCATTGTCCTTCTTGAGGGTGACAACCTCTCTCAGATATTGAGTGACAAGAATCTGGCGGCGATGAAGTATTTCGATGACTACTTCACCGGGAAGCCGAACGTGCAGTTCGTTATCACACCTGAGTTCATTATCAACATGATGAAGACCTCAGCAATGGCCAAAAACCCTCAGGCTGCCGATGCTAAATCGAACGAATCTTGGCTGATCGATCCTGCAACAGGGCAGCTGAGCAGGCAGGGAAAAGGTGTCTTCTGGAATCCCCAAAATGGCCGTATGGTACTGGGTCTTGTAGGAGGCCTTGAGCACGACCAAATTCACGACTTCCTTGTAGAGGCGAGGAAAGTCGTCAAGGAAGCCGGTTTTGAGAACGTCACCGCAACGGTCACTGGTAACCCTACCTTTATGGATTATGAGCAAACGGAAACCCCAAAGACCATTAGCAAGATTATGATGATTGCCGGCATCGGCATGATCCTCGTCCTGGCAGTGCTGTTCAAGACTCGTGGTTCCTTCCCCTGGCGTTGGCTCTCTCTGGGCCTAGTTTTGATTGGTGTGATTTATACTATGGGCATCATGGGATTCATAGACTTGAAAATCACCGTGGTTTCCATGGCAGTATATCCCATATTGCTCGGGTTGGGGGTAGACTATTCCGTCCAAGTCCACAACCGTTATGATGAGGAGCAGCGAAAAGGATTGTCATCCGCGCAAAGCGTGAGAAATACCCTCGAACACATCGGCCCTCCCCTCGTCATAGCCATGATGGTTGCCTGTGCTGGTTTCGCCGCGGTATTTTTTGCCAAAACCCCCATGGTGCAAAGCTTCGGCAAAATGCTGATCCTTGGCGTCGGCGTATGCCTGGTGGTTACATTCATGCTCTTGATTCCTATCCTCTACCTGAAGGATCGACGTCACGACGCTACCAACAAGCCCGATGAGCGAACGGCGACATGGATTGACAATCTCGCTTCATTCATTGCTCACAAAGCAACTAGGTTTGCCATCCCTATCGTCTTGATCGGCATAGGGTTTGCTGTTTTCGGCTGGACTCAAGAGTCTGGTCTAGAGGGCGACATTGGATACAAGAGCTACTTATCTCCCAAACTTGACGTAACCAAGAATCTCACCAAATTAAGCGTGCTGGCTGGAGGGACCAGCCCCGCGGACATGTTGATCACGGCCGATAACGTGCTTGAGCCAGAAATCCTGCAATGGATGGCTGACTCAGAGAAAAGCTTCCTTGTGAATAATCGCCCCAACGATCCAGACAATCCTGGACATTATTCGGCCGCGGCATCAGGAATAGCTGACTTCTTTGTGAGCACATTCGGGGCGTTGCCTACAGATTCGGCGTCGGCACAAGCCATGCTGGAGCAGGTGCCCCACAGGTTGTGGGTCAATTACGTCTCCGCCGATTTCAAGCAAGCTCACATCGGTCTGACTAGCAGTTCGCCGGAAGCTAAGGAAAAGGGTGTCTTTCTTGCAGATGCCAGAAGAGAATTTGGCAATCCACCCGATGGAGTCACTTCTGTGGTGTCGGGCAACGGGCTGCTGACCGACAGAACAGGACGTGATCTGGCAGATAGCCGAGGGAAGTTGACATGGATTGGGGTAGTCTTCATCTTCGTGATGCTGCTGTTTCTTTTCAAGGGTCGAGTTTTGAGAGTTATCGTGGCCACGTTGCCCATTCTCATGATCCTCGGTTGGTCCACAGCAGTGATGTGGGCCAAGGGTCTGAATGTGACCACAATGCTAGCATTAATGCCTGCCCAAGTTATGGGAATTGGAGTGGAGTTCACCGTCCTGCTGCTAATGCGTTACTACGAGGAGCGGGATAAAGGAGGAACACCTATGGATTGCATGGTCACGGCCATGAGCCGGATCGGGCGCGCCATCCTTATCTCAGGATTGATGGTCATGCTGGGCTTTGGATCGTTGTGGTTCGCATTCAATTTCCCATTTCTGAGTCAATTCGGATGGATCACGGTTATCGACATGACTTTGGTTATAATAAGTACATTGGTTGTTCTGCCCGCTATGGTGGTCTATTTTGACACTTGGCGCGAACGCCGGACAGCATCCGTATCTAAACAATCCGCTTGATGAGATATCAGGCCCGCAAATGTCGCCCTGACGTTTGCGGGCCTGTATGTCTCATATTCCTCTTCCAGATTAGGCCGCCGCTTGATATTCAAGACGCTCTCTCTGAACCAGTCACTGCGGCGGAACCGGGACTGACTCCCATAATGATCCCTGTTTAGCTGCTAAAACGGTGCACCGACTCCATTTCGCATGCACAACCTTGCCATGACCGATGATGGTTTAACCGTCAGAGTAGAAGAGTTTTCGGGAGCTATGACCGAATTCTGAACGTGCCAATCGTTCAGTGGAGGCATGGAAGAAATATCAGTCGACACTCCAAAATCCCCATCAGAAACATCTGGCACCACGTGACCACTGAGTTTCTAAATGTGCTCTTGAATATCGACGCGGAGACCTAATTTTGTCAGCTGCTCCTTGATTGCAGTGAGCTTGCTCACATCCTCGGTATCCAGATGGACATATAGATCCTTAATGTTTGCCTCTGGCTTACCAGCGGTATATTCGGTCTTTACCGCGACTCTCTCCTTTTTCACAATCTGCATGACTTCGCAGATAGTATCCGGAGTCCCCGCTTCATATACGATGATGCGTTTGCCGCTCTCATTAATGCCCAACAACGGGTTGAGTATCTTATAGAAGTAATCATTCGCTGTAAGGATGCCTACCACCTTACCATCTTCCACCACTGGAGTTGCGCCTACATGATGCCTCTGCGCAATGGTGGCTGCAGCCTCAGCAGTCATATCCGGAGTAACGGTTACCAGTGATGTTTTCATAACTTTTCTAACCGTTATTCTGGCCAACAGGTAGCTGATGTCCCATAAATTTAACGTGGTGACCGCAGGCAGCGCGGCCCTCTGCAGGAGAGTTTTTGTCACGATGCCCACAAGCATGCTCTTATCCACAACCGGAAGCCGCTCGAAGTTGTGTGCTTCCATGATCTTTCTGGCGTCCATGATCGTCGTCTCGCTGGATACAGTTACCACATTTGTCGTCATAATGTCTCTCACTAACATATGCTTCCCCCCTTGTTTTTCAGAGAATGCAGTCGTCAATAGGGTTGAGGAGAATTCGACAGAGTCTGCAAGGGCCCATGAACATAGCCCATAAAAACACGTCTTTCAGGTCCTTGTGATTTGCCTATGGATACTCTAGATCAGGTTCCAGCCAAGTATAACACAAACTCCGATTCGGGTGTAGCCAAAGGCAACAAGATTTGAGTCTCGATTTGAAGCCTATGCAAAAGAGCCTCAAGCGGGAGTACCGTGGCCCCTGATCCCGTGAGAGGTTGTGAAATCTGCGCTCCTCGTCGGCGAGGCAATCTCTTGTTTGTTGAGGAATCTCTGAATAAGTTGGCCAAGAAACCGAACTGGCGCAATTTCCTACGTAAAATAGCGTTTATTGGCGATTATTCTGTGGTTTCGCCCTCTGAACAACCCCCTAATCATCAGCAAGTCCTTGC
>JAQTRE010000181.1 GCA_028711995.1 Dehalococcoidia bacterium
TCACCGAGGCTTGGGGCACCTTGCGGCGGGGTGCCCTGAGCCCTCTCCTCCTGGGGATTGAGCGTGGGTGATTTTCAGGTCAATATATTGAAATTCAGAATGATGAGAAGCCATGCGCTATCCAGCCCCTACGCGTTCAGCAAGTGGGTCTCCACCAAAGACGAGCACGATGCCCTCAACCCTGTTAAGCGCTTCCCATGGTGGCTGCCGTATGTGCCTCATGTTTTTCAGGCTCTTCTTGATTACGATATCAATTTCTTCCCGAAATCCCGTCAACTCAAGATGACATGGATCATGTGCATATTCTCATTGTGGCTGGCAAAGCGGTTTACCCATCGGCTGATCTACGCGCAGTCGAAGAATGAAACCGATGCTGCAGCACTTGTATTCAACGGCGGGAAGAGCAAGAACTGGGATACGGCCAGAATTTCGTTCATCGAGTCTCACCTACCCGATTGGTTACAGGACAGCCCTGAACCAAGTTCGGCCCCTTCCCGGTTGCTTTTCCCGAATGGCTCTATCATCCAGGCAATACCTCAAGGCGGGGATATGGTGCGTTCCAAGGTCCCTTCGTTTGTATTCTCCGATGAGGCGGCATTCCAACCCGAATTCGCTGACGCATACACGGCCATGCTCCCGATCTGCAAGCAGGGAGGAAAGCTGGCTGCGGTATCGAGTGCGAATCCTGGGTTCTTTGGGATGGTGGCGGCATGATATGTTCCAAATAATGAACAGAGTCACCGTATTTAAGTCAATATAGCGAAGTTAGTTCAAATTAGCAGGGACAAAAATGGAATTGGCGATCTTAAAAAAAGAAAAAAGACGAGCATATCTCGCTGCGAATAGGGTGAGGGAAACCGCCAGGAGAAAAGCCTACTACGAGGCCCATAAAGAATCCGCGATTCTTTGGGCGAAGGAATATTATCAAAATAACAAGGATAAATTCAGGGCCAACTACAAGAAATGGTACTGGAAAGATTCAAGAAACAGAATAACCGCAAGCATGGCAGCCCGGATTCATAAATTCTTAAAGAATGGGGTAAGTGGTAGATCGTGGGAATCTTTGGTGGGGTATTCATTAGATGAATTACGGTCTCACCTTGAAGGTATGTTTTTGGATGGAATGAAGTGGGAGAATTATGGCGAATGGCATATAGACCACATTATTCCATTGGCGGTGTTTCAATTTAACGATGTCGAACATCCTGATTTCAAGAAGGCATGGGCGTTGTCAAACCTTCAGCCACTATGGGCCACTAACAACAAAAGCAAATCAGATAAGACAGATAAGCCATTTCAACCTAGCTTAAGGCTAGAACCATGGATAGCTAGGTTATGAGCCAGACCTACGACACGATAAGGAAGAAGTAAGATGAAGGGTATTCATCAGACAACCACTCATGATGGAGTGCATGTATTCAGGCTGCACTATTCGGCTGATCCATCGAAGGATCCGAGCACTCCGGAAGGCGCGGAATGGCTTCAGCGCGAACTCGTAGGGTATCCTGGCGGACTGAATGATCCCAGGTGGCGCAGGGAGATGGAGATTGACTTTGATGCGTTCGCCGGCCAACTCCTCTTTCCCTACCTGCTCGAATACCAGGATGTAATTTTATGTGAGCCGGTGTCAAAGGTGCCGGTCCACTGGCAGGTTACGGCAGGGCTTGATTACGGCACACGGAACCCTTCAGCGTTCGAACTTACCGGGTGGGACCGGAAGACCGGCAACCCGACCACGTTTTGGGAATACTACCAGGCCCCCAAGACGAAGCAAGAGGGCGATGAGGAATTCAGGAAGCGCAAGGGCTATTTGATTCTTGCCAATGCGATTAAGTCCAACCCCTTCTGGAAGCACATGCAGGATCATAACGTGGTGATCACAGCCGACTCCTCTCTTTGGAACAAGAACCAGGAGACCAAATACGGGCTCAGGTCGGTGGCGTATCTCCTGGAAGAGCAGGGGATCGTGATGACCCCGGCTACCAAAGGCAAGGGCTCGGATATGGCATGGTACGAGATGGTGTCATCCCGTATGTGGTCAAACCCGAAACAGCCTATTTGGAGAATTACCCGAAATTGCACATGGCTTTGGAAGGAGCTCCAAGGGCTGAGGTTTGCGGAGCATTCGGCTTCGGCTTCAGAAACTCACAATGAGAAAGATGAGATCGTTGACAAGGCGAACCATGCTTGCTTTTCAGGAGACACGGAGATCCTAACTAAGGACGGGTGGAAACTCTTTGCTGACATACATGGTCATGAGCAGGTTTTAACGTGGGGCGAAAAGGGGAAAATAGAGTACGAGGAACCCATTGAACTTGTCTCGTACCCGTATGAAGGGGAAATGTACCTCCATGAAAGCGCCAACCTCAATTTCTGCGTTACGCCCAACCATAGGATGTGGGTTGCAGATCAAGTGTCCGTCATTAGAAAGAAGCGGCCACAATTTAAGAGGCTAGAGGCTAGGGAACTCCATGAAGTCATGTGGGTTCCAAAGTGCGCTCAGCGCGGACATGATGAAATAGATTTTTCGGACGAACTGATTGCATGGTTTGGTTTTTGGTTGGCCGAAGGTTGTAAAAGCCAGAACTACCGAGGGTCCAAGTATGCTCATGTTGACCAAAAGAATGCTGATAAAGAAACACTAGATATGTTGGAGAAGGCGGGACAACACTCCACTAGAACAGACAAGAAGGGCGTAACGCGGTTCACATATAATACTTTTCATTGGAACCTAATTAAAGAGATCGGTACGGCTGAGAAGAAATATATCCCTACATGGCTAAAACAGGCATCTCAAAGACAGTTGAAAATCCTTATTCATTGGATGATCAAGGGGGATGGAACTGATAGCGGTAGAATGTGGCGATACAACACAGTATCCCCTCGGCTGGCCGACGATTTTCAAGAGATATGTTTCAAGGCTGGATATGTTTCAAGGATTACTTCTGAACCAAGTAGACAAAGCATCTCTCCTTCAACTGGAAAACCGATGACCAGCCGGAAGATGTATCACATCACTATACAGCGAGGGCGTCATGGGCAGGGTGGTAACGGTGAGACATCGGTACTGGCACAAATCAAGAAATCTCAGATAAAGCATATCGATTTTAACGACCGGGTATATTGCGTAACAACAAAGAATCGTGTGGTTGTCGTGAGAAGAAATGGAATAGCCATGTGGTGCGGTAACTGCGATGCGATTAAGTATGACCACATGTCTCATTGGCAACAGCTTGATCAGTTGCCAGATCAGAGGTCCCCACAGGATAAGCGTATTGACCGCATGTCCAGGCGCGATGTCGATCCATTTGAGCGAGACTTTGGGGATGACTCACTCGCTCGTTACCGGGAATCGGCAAGGTCAAACGATGGTTTCAGTGATCCCGATGATGAGCCGGATGAGGAGTATGGGGAGTATTCGCAGAGGCCGGAGAGTGTGAGTTTGGGGATGAGGAGATGATATGGAGAGAGCTTCTAGAACTTATCGTGTTTTGGACCCTACTGACTGCAGGCGTACTTTTGACGGCATGGGCGGACAACAGCGGGGGACTATGGCGGGATACACCGGCAACGGAAATACTCCCACCCAGGATATTCCTGGTACCGAGAGGATGATGTGATGTTCCCTGAGTACACGAATGAAATTCTTCTCTGCCTCTGGACCATCCTATCCGTCTGTGTGGGCTTCAGGATGGGACGGCAGACCTCTGGTGTATCTGAGCCCAAGGAGCCGAAGTACGCTCAGTCCAAGGAGCCCTATTCTTTCGAAGAGGAATCCGGGTATGTCGAGGACGAACTGTTGAAGGAGACAGAGGACCGGTATCGATCGATCAATCAGAACAAGGTGGAGAAGGGGGAGGATTTATGAAGGCAAGAATCGCAGCCGTCGTTTTTTGCCCCGAATGTGGGTTTCACATGTGGCGTGATAGCGACCATGTGCGTTGCGCCAACGAGGACTGTAAGCTCTGTGACAAGAAATTCGAGTATCCAACCGTGGAGTTGAAGGAGAAGAAAGAGTAAACCATTTTTCAGTGAGGAGGTTTTATGCTTGAAGAGAGACAGAAGTTGTTTCAAGAATTGGTTCAAGTGATGGCAAAGGTCATGCTACCCCAAACCACAGGGGAAGTCCTGGGGGGGCAGGCCATGTGCGCCCAGTCGATGGATGCCCGTCTTGGGAAGTCAAAACCTATTCAGGAACAGCCTTATGGTCCGGTAGTGCTCGAACAGATGGACCGGATGAGGATTGATATCAGCACGGCTGAGGAGGCGGTCGAGCGACTTTACGAGAAGACTAAGATGGTCACTTTCCCGGAGGCGGCCAATCAGGCCCTGACAGGTGGAGGAGAAATAGACCAAGTCATTCCTCCTGTAGCTGAAGACCTTCGGGAGTCATGCCGTAGGGTGGAGCGACTGACGGTAAGGATCAATTATCTGATTGCGAGGATCGGACTGTGAGCCTTCAACCCCAAATCGCCCAAGTAGGCTTCATGCGAATCCCGGTCCCCCCGACCATGGGGATACTCCGTTGTGAGATATGCCGGGCGGACATAGGTAGGTTCGACCCCTCAAGGCTGGCCCTGCCCCTTCGCGCAGACATGTTCGAAGCGATAGGCCCGGGCTTCCCCCATCCGTTCAGGTTCGACCCAAGGTTTGCGGCTTCTGTCTCATGGGAACAGGCATCCTGCCC
>JAQTRE010000182.1 GCA_028711995.1 Dehalococcoidia bacterium
TGGCGCTTGTTTTGGCGCTAAATTCGACCCGCCAGCCGATTCACTCAGACTTTAAACTTCGCAGCATAATATCAGGGTGACTCAATCAGAATTCCGATACCGGCTTTTTGCAGGGACGCCAGAGTTCTCTCCGAAACAAGTCCCAGCACCATCGGGTTGCCCATGTCGAAGCTGAAACATCAACAACCGCCAATCGAGCTGAACGATGACTTTAAACGCGCTCTCGATCTGATGGAGCATACCCATCAGAATGTTTTCATCACCGGGAGAGCGGGCACCGGTAAGTCCACACTCCTCAGCTATTTCCGCGGCATCACCCAAAAGAAGGTAGTGGTACTGGCCCCCACCGGTGTCGCCGCTCTCAACGTGGAAGGCCAGACCATCCATTCCTTCTTCCGCTTCAAGCCCAATATCACCCTTGACCGCATCAGAAAAGCCCGCTTCAGGGATGATGAAGACAATGTCTACAAGAAGCTGGAAGCCATTGTTATCGATGAGATATCGATGGTGAGAGCCGACTTGCTCGACTGCGTGGACAAGTTCCTGCAGCTCAACGGACCGAGGCAGGGAAAGCCATTTGGGGGCATTCAGATGATCTTCTTCGGCGATCTCTACCAGCTATCACCGGTCGTGACCAGCACTGAGAAGGCAGTGTTCACCTCAATCTATCAAACCCCATACTTCTATGGCGCGAAGGTATTTGATTCCCTGGAAATGGATTTCATAGAGTTGGAGAAGGTTTACCGGCAACATGACGAACGATTCCTCAGTCTGCTAAACTCCGTCCGCAACAATTCGATTGGCGAAGACGGGCTCCAGCTACTCAACCGGAGACATATGCCTGCCTTTGAACCGTCCCCGGACGACTTCTACGTCTATCTGACGACAACCAATCAGCTTGCGGATCAGATTAACGGGCAGCAATTGGCCAAACTGGATGGGAACCTGTACACTTTCAGTGCAAACGTCCAAGGGCAGTTCGGCAACGAATACCTCCCCACAGCGATCGATCTTCAGGTCAAGGCGGGGGCACAGATCATGATGGTCAATAACGATCCCGGCGGTCGCTGGGTCAACGGCAGCATCGGCAAAATCAGGGAGATAACTCACAACAAGAAGGAAGACACTATTGTAGCTGAAGTAGCCGATGATGAGATCGTAGAGATTGCGCCCTACACCTGGGAGATATTCAGGTTCTTCGCTGAGGAGGGACAGTTGCAGTCGGAAGTCGTCGGCAGGTTCAAACAGTATCCCCTGATGTTGGCCTGGGCGGTGACCATCCACAAGAGCCAGGGAAAGACGCTCGAAAAGGTGATCGTCGATATCGGCAGGGGAACGTTCGCTTATGGGCAGGTATACGTCGCCCTGAGCCGCTGTACCACTCTGGAGGGCATTGTTCTCAAAAAACCCATACTCAAGAAACACATCTGGACGGACTACAAGATGGTCGATTTCCTGACCAAGTACCAATACCGAAAAGCGGAACAATCCTGTTCGGTTGCGGACAAGGTCGAGACGATCAAGAGGGCGATCACGAACAAGACGGCTCTTCACATCGTGTATCTCAAGCCCAATGACGTGAAAAGCAAGAGGATCATCCGTCCGGAGACGGTCGGAGAGATGGAGTATGGGGGAAAGAAGTTCCTTGGGATGCGGGCATTCTGCCTGAAGCGGAACGAGGAAAGAGTGTTTCGGGTTGACCGAGTGCTTGAGATAGAAGAGGCGTGACTCAAGCCAATTGAGTAAAGGCAAGGGGTGAGAAGACAAATGTCTAAAACCGAGAAAGATCAGGAGCGAGAAGAACGGATCGCAATGGAGGCCATTGTCGATGCCTATGGCCCGGAAGAACAGGCTATGGGTTGGTATTACTACCTTGCTGACAAGATCAACTTTCCCTTTAAGGCTCGTTGCGTCAAGACGCGGCACACCTCACCTCTGAAAGTGGGAGAGGAAATCAACGTCGTGAGGATGGCGGCTGAGGATGACTGCTCTCACGAGATGTTTGTCGAGATACGCTGGTCCGGAAAGAGGCTGGCCATACCATTGGCGCAAATCGAACCAATTGAAACCGATGATGAGACTCAAGAGGCCATCGAAGATTGGCATTACTGGATGGCACAGGGGTATGAGTTGGGTTAAGGAAGTACAGTTGGGGCAATATAGAGATTCAGTGACCAGTTCCCTCTGAAATACTACACCCCGCGACACCGGGCCGGGTGAACTTTCCGCCTGTCTGTGCTTTCTCCCAATGATCCGGCACCACCCCAGGTAACGGGAGCAAGGCCCAACTGTCGATCAACCTCCTTCTCCAACAGTCCTATGCCTCTGGTGATCTACCCCTTCTCCCGACACCATCCAAGTGTTCGGTTCAAAAAGTGTCTGATTCTGCTGATTGACAACAGTCGGTTACCAGCCCATCCCTGATCGTTATACCGGTAGAGGTTCGTGAGTAGTGTCCGTTTCCATTAGACCATTCAACTTCGTCTTCGTAGAAATGTAATAGGCATGCCCTTTGATGTTCGTGGATTTCACAAAACCCTTTTGTACCAGTTTGTGGAGTCCTTCTAAGAGGGTCATGGCTTCGGTGAGTGCAAGCTGAATTTGCAGAGACTCATTATCCGTGCATGTTACCGGATATAAAAGGCTCAAAAGCTCTGAGTACGAATATGCGTGATATGGCTGCGTTTCAAGTGTGGCCAGAATCTTGCGGTCTTCTTGGTCAAGTTCTTGATTGTAGTGTCTTGGAGAAATCTTCATATGCGCCTCCGCACCTTTCTTTATGGAGACAATACTCCCATCTCGACTATATGCTTCCCCGCTGCCTTCAGTCTAATTTGCGTTTTTCCTGATCTAACGTACATTTAATTCCATTCAATAACTTACATCAGACAGCATCGCAGATCAACCACTTACGCGATAATTGAGTACGATCTTCCAGTTGGTGGCCCTTTCCGCCATGAAGTGCGTATAGTCAGCGATCATGCGCCAAAAACGCGGACAGACAGACCTGTTGGGTGATGAACTGGCAGACGGTGGTCGTGACGATCACCCGTAGGTATGGGGCTTCGGTGGATGGGAGGGAGAAAAGAGGCACGACTGTAGCCTTAGAGACCGCCAGCATGATCCTGGTCCCTGCGGCGATTCTGAAAAGGCCCAGTTCAGTTCTTAGGGTGTCACAAAGGACTAGGTAACCGATCATTAAAGAACAGTGAGGCTACCTAGTCCATTTGATTAGCAAGGGATCACTCAAAAGGGGATTCACTGCGTGCCGACCCTAGCGCAACAAAACGCCCTAAAGGGCCATTGCGGCAAGAGCTTTTGCATGTATGTGTATCGCTTCATTGACCCTCAATCCTTCTTCGATCAGTTCCAGAACCCTCGGTTTCTCCTCGGGGAATTGATATCCTTCATAGTCTTGCTTGAACAGCACTCCGCCGGATTCTGTTCGCCAGGAGTTCATGAAGTGATCGAAACATACGTGAGATGTAACATACAAGTCTCCTGTCATCATCCTCAGTTCGCGCAGGCGTTCGTGAGGTGAAGAGAGATCAAAATTCCCCTTTTGATATTCGATCCCCAGCGGCGTACGAATGTTCGGTATGAATGGTCTCAATCTGATATAGTCGGGATTAATCTCACTGAGTACTCGCGCTGTGTTTCTGGCATGTTGATCAGACATTTTTCGCCCGCCCAAATCAGGCATCACATAGGCTGAAATTTGAAATCCCGCCTCCTTGGCCTTCTTCCCGGCGGCAATGTGTTCCTCGGCAGTCACACCTTTGTCGACGTACTTCAACACTTCATCGTCGCCGCTTTCCAGGCCAACGTGCAATCTCGTCAAACCTGCTGCTCTGATATCTTTTAGTTCCTCTAGGGTTTTCCTGTAAATGGTTTTTGCTCTGGCATAGGTCGTGATTCTTTCCAGGCTTGGAAAGATCTCCTTCAGATACCTGACAACTTCCACTACATCCGGAGTCTTCATGACCAGCGAGTCGGCATCCTGCAGAAATACCGTATGTCCTCCTGAGACGAGCCAGTCGAATACCATCGCATAACAATGACTTCTACTGACCGCCGGGTTGCCTCTGACGATGCTTGTTGCCACCTCGCTGTTGATCTTTCCGGCATAGCCAAGCTGCCACGACACGCGATTTATCTCATCAGCGATCGCTTTGGCCGACTGGATGTCCTTCTTGATCTCCTCCACCGATCTCAGCTGAAACTTTTCGCGATTGTATGCTAAGCCGTAGCAGAACTTGCACCTGCTCCAAGGGCAATTCCGAGTCAATCTGATCAACAGGGAATCGCTTCCGCCTTCGCTGGGCGGCCTTATCGGCCCGACTTCAAAAGAATACGAACTTAATGCTCCCATATTGACTCTCCTATTTCTGCCTCACATTTTCAGACATGTATGGCGTCCCTGCAAAAAGCCGGTATCGGAATTCTGATTGAGTCACCCTGATATTATGCTGCGAAGTTTAAAGTCTGAGTGAATCGGCTGGCGGGTCGAATTTAGCGCCAAAACAAGCGCCAACA
>JAQTRE010000183.1 GCA_028711995.1 Dehalococcoidia bacterium
GCGAATCCACGCGTCCAGATTGGACAGCACTTTCGGTGTCTGACAAAAGCCAAAGTAGCCGCGCCATCCTATCAAGTAAGGCACTAACTTTTCAATTAGCTCCGGCATACTTACTCCACCTGTGCGGCGGGTAAGTTCTCGGGTTCGCGTTTTGAACCGATCAATAGCTTTAGGCGCAATCCGCCGTTCACTCCCGTCGTTCGCAATGCTAAAACCCAAAAACTTTCGCTCCTCCGGTCGAGCTACTGCGCTCTTCGACTCGTTTACCTTCAGCCGAAGCCTTGAGGTCAGGAACCGGCATATACTGGCCATGACCCGTTCACCGGCACGGCGACTGCGAACATAAATATTGCAGTCATCCGCGTATCGGCAGAAACGATGACCCCGCCTCGTAAGTTCCTTGTCGAAATCGTCAAGCACCAGGTTGCTCAACAACGGAGAAAGTGGCCCCCCTTGGGGAGTCCCTTCGTCAATGGGGTTAACCAGACCGTCCTCCATCACCCCTGCGTTAAGAAACGCCCGGATGAGTTTAAGCACCCGCTTATCGGATACACGTACTGCGACTTTGGCCATAAGCAGGTCGTGATTAACTCGGTCGAAAAATTTTTCGAGGTCGATGTCAACCACGTAATTATAGCCCGCGGCGATGTAACGTTGCGCTTGAGCCACTGCTTGATGAGCTGAACGTCCCGGTCGGAATCCAAAGCTGTACTCGGAGAACGTCGGGTCCCACTGCTTTTGGAGAATCTGTAAAAGCCCTTGTTGGATCAGTCTGTCGATGACACAAGGCACACCGAGCTTTCTGACTCCGCCGTCCGGCTTCGGGATATTTACCCGTTTAACCGGTTGCGGGCTGTAGACTCCTTCGAGCAGTTGTTCCCGAATGGTTGACCAGTGCTCCTTGAGGTAGTCAGGGGCTTCGTCGATGGTCATACCATCCATCCCCGGGCCACCTTTGTTTTTACGGACGTGTCTCCACGCTATTTCGAGATTATTTCGATCACACACCTCCTCCATTAGCCGTTCTTTCCTTGCCGGGCTTTCGGGGGTTCGCTTCGCCGTGAGTGGTTCGATCCCTCGGCCGTTGGCGCCCAGGGGTTCACCCCGGCTCCCATCAGCAAAGGCCAGTTGCATTTGCATATACTGGGGTTTCTGCCGCTTTCCATTCATGAGTCACGAATCCTACTTGCCACTCCCAATCGTTCAGGCCTTCACCATGTCGTTTCGGCCTTGCGATCCCTGACTATTTCTGCCCTTTCGGGTCAGTGTCCCGATCGAGCGGGCCGGCCATCCATGCCTACTATGCCTTCTGCTGACTTCTGCGCCGTGATCTGGTTACCTCACGGCTCCCTCAGTCCCGGATTCGGGACGCGACGCAGACCTCCCGAGGTAAGTCCAACCGCCTTCACCGCACACCTGCCGGATCTACAGCCTTGGCCCTTGATGGATATGGACTTTGCGATTAGTTGCCCGCTCGTCCGACCAAGCCTGCCTATATCCGATTTCTGTTCGTCAGGTCGCGGCTTTGCTCCCCGCTTCCTTCAAACGTCACCTCACGATGACGCCCTTGCGTCTCGCTAATCCTTCACCTCCATCAGGCTGGATAGAGGACTTTCACCTCCAAACTGTTGAACATGCTCGGCACACAACTAAACCGCTGCGCGGTGGCCTCTGCTAACCCTCTTTTCCTTGGCAAAACTGGCCCATCACCCCGCCTTATTGAATCCTGATTTTCTTGTTAGCTCTTGTTGATCCCGCAGAATCTCAATACAGTTTCTTTTGTCATACCGTCGGCATGAGTTGGCGGATATTTAAATCAAAGGAGATTGTATTATGGGAAAGTTGCGAGATCAGATGTTGGCAGACCTTCAGTTAAATGGAGCCGTACCGAGTACCCAAAAGAATTATCTGAGAATGGTGGGCGGTCTGGCGAAATATTTTAAAAGGTCTCCAGAAGAGCTTGGAGAAGGCGAACTCAAAGAGTACCTGCTTTATCTTATGACGGAAAGGCATCTATCGGAGGGAACATTGCGGTTCTATGTTGCGGCCTTTAAATTTTTATACAGAACAACGCTGAAACGCGAATGGACAGTGGAGAAGATCAGGTATCCCAAGAGGAAGAAGAAACTCCCTGTTGTTCTGGCCCTCTCGGAGGTGGAATCCCTCTTTTCGGCGACTAAGAACCTCAAGCACAAGGCGATGTTGATGATCACTTATTCTTCCGGATTGAGAGTAAGCGAAACAGCAAAGCTTAAATTAACCGATATCGATAGTACAAGGATGACGGTACGGATAATGGGCAAAGGGGGCAAGGATCGCTATTCCATCTTGTCTCAGACGGCCCTTGAGCATTTGAGACACTACTGGCGGAAATATCAGCCTAAGGAGTGGTTGTTTGATGGGCAAAAGAAGGATACCCACATAACCACCAATACGATACAGACTATTTTCTACGCTGCAAAAAAACGTGCTCGCATCACAAAACCGGTAAGCGTACATACATTAAGGCACAGCTTTGCCACCCACCTCATTGAATCGGGAACGAGCCTCCACCATGTCCAACTGCTTCTGGGGCACAGGTCGCCCACAACGACAACCGTCTATCTGCATGTCAGTCGGCTGAACCTGTCTCAGGTTGTAAGCCCCCTCGATAGAGCAGCTCAGCAGGCTTCGTAATCCAGAAAGCGGATGCGAACGTCTGGTGGGCTTGAGGTGGCGGACATCTTCCGTCACCACGGCCCTGCGTATAGAGAATCCCATCGGTTGTCCCGCAATGATTGGCGGGTCATGCGCGCCATCGAGGCATGCAGAACTGCTGTGCTCGGTGGGCATAAGGATAAGTGCGACAACTGTGGCCATCTGGAGATCTCCTATAACTCCTGCCGGAACCGGCACTGTCCCAAATGTCAGACCTTGAGGAAAGAGAGATGGATCGAGGCTCGCAGCAAAGATCTCCTCCCCATCCAGTACTTCCATGTGGTCTTCACCATCCCCTCGAAACTGAATCGCCTGGTATCGATAAACCGGAAGGTCATGTACGATCTTCTTTTTCGCTCCGTCTCCGAGACGCTCATGGAACTCGCCAATGATCCTAAACATCTTGGCGCAAGGATAGGGGCTATCTGTATTCTGCATACCTGGGGCCAAAACCTCATGGATCATCCCCACAGCCACTGCATTGTCACTGGGGGTGGTCTATCTACTGACGGCAGCCGCTGGGTATCGTGCCGCAAGAGGTTCTTCATTCACGTAGAGGTAATGTCGGCGTTGTTCAGAGGTAAGTTTCTTGACCACCTCAAACATTGCTTCAAAAGAGGCGATCTTGCCTTCCCTGGCAGTATCAGTCATCTCAAAGAACCAGGCGACTTCGAAGCTTTCATGAGACAGCTCTATCAAAAGAAATGGGTCGTCTATTGCAAACCACCGTTTGGTGGCCCCACGGGTGTGCTTCAGTACCTCGGCCGATATACCCACAGGATCGCCATCAGTAATAACCGCATCCTTGCCAATCGGGATGGCAATGTCTCTTTTCTGTGGCGAGATTATGCCGACGATAATCGTCAGAAGACCATGATGCTCAAGGCAGATGAATTTATCCGAAGGTTCCTTCTGCACGTATTACCGGAACGCTATGTGCGGATACGTCACTTTGGCTTGCTGGCAAACAGAAACCGCAGAGACAACATTACGGCATGCCGTAAGATTATAGGGAGTGGTAAAACTGCAACAAAAGAAAACGCCAATAAGGAGACTTGGCAGGAGCAGTTGCTCAGGATCTGCGGGATCGATGTCACTACCTGTCCCGTCTGTCAGAAAGGTAAGATGCTCAGGGTTGCGCTTCTGAACCCACTTAGATGCCACAGCCCACCAATGTTATTGATATGATGACCGTTTGCAATGAAAAAACCATATCCACGGCTTCCTGCGAAAAAATCACTCTTTTTCGCCATGCTATAGTATTGCCAAAAATCGATCATCCCTCTATTTTCCGGTCATTAATAGACCAATCAGTTCGCTGTTGGCGCCCATTACTGACCAGCTCCAGTGCAAAAGGGGCAACCATACCCCAAACTCACTTGCTTACCGATAGGAAAAAGACAACGAAGACATGATTGAAACGCCATAGATTGTGGCACGCGGCTTAGTTCTTCAAGCGTCAATCCAAAATTGATTCAATGTTTTGGATACATTTACATTTTTCCCTTTTAACAACTTTGGATTGACGCTTATTCGAAAGCAAGTAGCGATTTAGGTCAGCGGTGGCCGTTAGCCGCTCGCTGAAGTGAATGGTCAGGCAGGCAGACTTATACTTTTCCTTTCCTAATTTCATTTCTTATAAAAGCATTA
>JAQTRE010000184.1 GCA_028711995.1 Dehalococcoidia bacterium
TTGGCTGTTCTCATGGAGGATTCTCCCCCTCAATCTGAATCTGAGTTGATTCTACCAGATACGTGGGGGTGAAGGCATTACAAAATCAGTCAAAGTCGAGGCTGAAATCAAAACTAAACAGCCTCAGGTGCGTCAAGGAGGGAATAGAATGGCGAATACCAAGGTAGAAGTAGAAAAGTTGGGGTTGAGCCGAAAAGAGGTTGCCGCAGCCACCGGCTTGAGCCTATCAACGGTCAGTAATGCGATCAGGGAGGGCAGGATTCCGAGCGTAAGACTTTCCCCTCGCAGGATAGTGGTCAGCAAGAAGACTTTGGAGGCTATCCTGGACGGCAGTCTCAGAATCAGCTAACGAAAATCTTGCACATAGATGTAGTCGTGACAACAGCAACGAAGTGGTTTCGAGTGAACAGGCATAATCCATGCCCGATATGCTGCAAGTCTGATTGGTGCTTGATCGCCCATGACGGTCACGCCGCCATCTGCGCCAGAATCCAAAGTGACAAGGCAGCCGGAAGCAAGGGCGCGGGTTGGCTGCACCATCTTGAGCCATCAAGGCCGTGGCCACCGGTCAGGATACAAAAATCAGCGGCAATTGAAGAAAAGAAGGCACCGCCGAGCGTATTGAATAGGACGTATTCGGCTCTTCTGGAGGAGTTGCCTTTATCCGAAAGGCACCAAGAAAACCTTCAGCGCAGAGGACTGTCTGATCAGGAAATATCCACTCTAAACTATCGAACATTACCTCAAAACGGACGTCGTGAGATTATTTCAAGGCTACTAGCTAATGAGATCACACTCCAAGGGGTTCCTGGATTTTATTATCTTCGAGATTGTGAATGGCAATTGTTCGGGTCAATGGGGATACTCATCCCGATTCGGGATATCATAGGCCGGGTTGTGGGGCTTCAAGTTAGGGGCGATGGCAAGAAGACTGGAAAGTACAAGTGGGTATCGAGTAAGGGCTTCCCTCAAGGTTGTTCATCGGGCGCACCCATTCATGTCGCCAGCAGGGAATCGGGCAGCAGTGACATATGGGTCACTGAAGGGGCGTTGAAATCCGATATCGCGGCACTGAGGCTTAAGGCAACGGTTTTAGCTATCGCTGGGGTCTCAAATTACGACGGCATCTTTCCGATTCTCAAGGAACTGAAACCTCGGCGGATAATTCTAGCCTTGGATATGGATCGATTCACGAATCCCACAGTCAAGCAGCATTGTGAAGCCTTCATTTGCCGTCTTAGATGTTACTATCCGACGTTCGAGGCGACTTGGGATAGCAGGTATAAAGGCATTGACGATCTTGTCACGGGGGCAGAGTAATGGTCGAAGTCATTATCACTGAGGTAAAGCTAGAGTCAAAGAGGAAATTTGACTGGCATGACCACGCAGTAAGGCATGATGCGCTTCTCGGTAAGAAGTTGAATCCAATTGAGTTCTTGGTGCGTGACATGTTGGTCAATGTAGGCACTGGGGTGATTGCAGGTCCTAAGAAGAAAAGGAAGTCCTTTATGGCTACGCAACTAACTCATTCAGTGGCTTCTGGGAAGCCATTTCTCGGACACGCCGTCAAGCAAGGATCGGTTGTACATTTCGCTCTCGAGGATGGGGAAAGACGGACTCAAGCGCGGATTCAGAGGCAATCAACAATGCCCGGGTTGCCTATTACGTGGTTCTACCAGTGGCCTGCTTTTAACACATCTTTAGGCTTTGAGCAGTTGAGACTAATGCTGGCAGAATTGAAACCAGCACTCGTCGTTGTCGACACTTTTGCCAAGTGCCTTAACGGTAAGCCAGACCAGAACTCAGCAGGTGACATGGCCGATTTTGGGAATCGAATTCATGATCTTGCGCTTGAGATGAACACTATGATCTTATTCATTGCCCACCACGGAAAAATGAGCACCCGCGATCCAGGGTTCGACATCAGAGGCAGTTCCGCTATTCCTAGTTCAACCGATGTGAATATTGGCCTATACCGGAACTCAGACGATACATTCGACCTCATAGGTGAGGGCAGGGACATTGAAGATTTTGATCTTAGGGTGAAATTCGACACGGAGGCCAAGTGGGTTTGGGAATATGTTGGCGAGGCGAAGGATGCTCGAAGGGAAGAGGCAGAAAAGGCCATCATTAGGGCTATAGAATTTCTCGGTGGCAACGTTGAGGCATCTGCTATTGCTGATGAGATAGGAATCACTAGACCGTCGGTGCAACCTCAGTTGAAGCGGATGCGCGAGGAAGGCACCATAGCATGTGTAATTGAAGGAACCAAACCGAAGAAGATTCTATATAGCTTAACATCTTCATCTACTTCATCATCATCATCATCATATAATCATCTTCTTCATCGACAAAATACTGATGCTGTTGATGAAGTAAGTGATGTTTATAAAAAGCCTCACAATACTTTTGACTTTTGATGGTTAGGGGTGAGCGATGGAAGTCATAGGCCTATTAAAGGAATTGAGAGAGGGAGGTTTTCGGGTCTGGGTCGAAGATAATAAATTACGCGTTAATCCTGGCGATGAACTCTCCCCAAAGCAAGTAGAATTCATTAAAGCTAACCGAGATGCCATTATTGACCATCTCACTAGTAAACCCAAGCTGGTTGAAATGCAAACCCCTGAGTGGCACTCCAAGGAAGTTGCCCGTTTGGTCATAGAGGAAGGCATTTGCATATTCTGGAGTGAATTTGATAAAGAAATCGTCGCCTTTGTGCGGAGTGATTCTTTACGAAGCCAGGTACCGGCTGGGATCGTCGTCTACACCGCAGAAGAAATCCAAAGAATATGGTCTGGAGATCGGATAATGGATAGCCAAAGACGATTGATCCACGAAGCCAAGAAGCGTGGCGATGCACAAGTTATGGAGGTACTAAAAGATGACAGACTGTAAGACCTGCACCAAATCACAGGAGGTAATCGAAAATGCTTGTTGCTGGTAGGCCGGTAGGTGTGGCGCAATTGCCACCGGAGGAGCTTAGTCTTGAAACACGGCAAGAATTCTATACTGTCATGGCGTCACTCTCATATTCCGAAAGACGCGCATTGGCTAGAGCTCTGTTCTTGAAGCCATCTACCATTGAGGGGTATCGGTATCACCGCCGGTGGCCACGGGGTGATGTGGCCAAGAGGGTGATCGAATGGAACCGGCAAGGGAAACCAATCATATTCGAAAAGCACGAAATGAATTTTGGTTCGCTGTAACTGACGGCGGGTCAGGTGATAATACCCAAACACCCCCTATATATATAGGGATGCACGCGGAACAGCGCGATCTGTCGGCTCTATAACATAAAGGCTTTTCCGAATCTGGAAGTGCGCGAATCCCGCGCAGAAGAGAGGGAACAGCGGATGGATTATCGAGGACTACCTGGCCTAGCGGAAACGCAGGTGTTATTAGCCTTGCACCAGAACGTCCGGACGTATCTCTACGGAAATCAGATGGTACCCGCTGCGACCCTGACGAACTTGGCTGCGGACACTGGTATATCCGAGGACTCATTGCGGCATGCTCTTCGCCGGCTGGAGCTGCGGCGTTCCGTGTTATCTTTTCCGGCGATGGTCCACAGCAGGATGCGGAGGGTTGTATTCCATTACCCGACACGGGCAATTGTCCTTGCGCGACCGGCATATTCAGTTGAAGGTATTGGAGAAGCGTGGAATCACAATTTCATGGGAGAGTCTTCTTTGATTCGTGGCGAGATCGAAGGCAAGACTCAATGTGTAAAAGATTTTGCAGACGCACCAACTTTCATGAGTGGGCAACATGGCGTTTCCAGACTGCGATATGGACGTCAAAGAGAGCCGGCGTCGATGGCCAGAACATTGCAGTAAACCAGCCCAACGGGGTAGTCTACGCCGAGCCAAACAATCGGGGTTCGAAAAACAGCGCGTATTGCGAATCTGACACAGCCGTTTGAATATCTATCAAATGGAAGGTAACTTTTTTGACAAGGGGGTAGATCGTGGAATTCGATAAGAAATTATTGCAGCCCGCGTGGGCTGGCGATCTGACACCAGATGAGCTGTCCTTTATCAAAAGTCGGTTAAAGTCCGACCGGCGACTGCGTGCCTTGTGGGGAATGCCAAGGGGCACTGGCAAAGTGAACGATGAGAAAATCCGCCTAGTGACAATGGGTGGAATCGGTGCCCGTGACTTGTCATCTCACGAACCATCGGAAGGCGTTTTCCACGCACGACGAAATTTAGACTAAAGTTAAACACGATCAAATGAAGCTGGCGACGAGCCTGTTGTAATGCACATTGTAGCCAGTACTATGCTTGACAATTCCTGGGTGAATCGTTTATAATTGCAGTATGGCAATCAGAGGCGGCA
>JAQTRE010000185.1 GCA_028711995.1 Dehalococcoidia bacterium
AACTGGTCTACGCTCTTATATGCGAAGACTTCAGCGGAAAACTGATAAAATCGCACGATTCTTTCATCCTGACTCGGTACGTTATGCAAAGGCCTAACCTGAAACATATTTAATTGCCGGAATAATAATGAAAAACTCACCCGATTCGAGCGTGTTCGCTTGGCTGAGGAATGCGCAAGACTGGACCCTAATGCTGAACAAGCACTAGCAGAAGAAGGATTATCCGAGGAGCTGGCTCAATGGCCCGAATATTGAGAGGGGAAATCCGCTGGGCTGATCTGAATCCGGTTAAGGGGCGTGAACAAGTTGGTAAGCGCCCCGGATTGGTTCAATTGTCTGTAATCGTCTGTCATCCATGATCAGCTGCATGCCCCCAATCATAAACGATCTGCTCAAAATCTTTAAGACTCATTTTGCAGTAGAAATCGATCCCCGGTTCAGGCGCATCTTGTATTGGAAGAGACTAGCGGATGAATTCGGGGGCCTTTTGTGCTATGCTTAAAGCATATGTTTGAAAGCAACCAGCAGAATGGTAGGGATCATAGTTGATACGCCGCATCTTTAGAAGCATTCGAAACCGCGTTCGAGGGGCAGACAATAGCCCAGAGAAGCCCCCACAGATCAATGTAATAGTGGAGCGCCCCAAGGCCAAAGAACCCGATCCCAGCGCTCTCTCGCAGCAACCGCCATCGCCTGTTCGGACGCCCAGACTGGAGCAGAAACCCTCTTCTTCTTCTCCGGAATCTGCATCGGAACAACGCCCCAAGCCTCCTCCCAAACCGCGTTGGGATATCTCACAGTTCGAGGTTCCCCCGGTGGAGGAAAAAACTCGCTTCCATGACCTCGATATCCCGACGAGCATTATGCATGCCATTGCCGACCTTGGATTTGAGTATTGCACTCCCATTCAGGCAGCGATCCTTCCCAAGGCTCTGACCGGCATGGATGCCAATGGCCGTGCGCAGACAGGCACCGGCAAGACCGCCGCATTTTTGATCACGATCCTCAAGCGATTGCAAGGCAAGCCGCTGAAAGAGAAACGCAATCCTGGAACTCCTCGGGCTCTAATCATCGTCCCCACACGAGAGCTGGCCCTCCAAGTCAAAAAGGATGCCCTCAGTCTGGGAAAGTATTGCCGACTCAGTACCGTCGCTGTCTTTGGCGGCATGGATTACCAGAAACAAAAGCAGTTGCTGGAAGAAAAACTGGTTGATATCGTGGTGGCTACACCGGGTCGGCTTTTAGACTTCAAACGGCAGGGGGATATAGACCTGAGCAAAGTGGAGATACTGATTATCGATGAAGCCGATCAGATGCTCGATATGGGGTTCATTCCCGATGTGCGCCAGATCATCCAGAGCACCCCACCCAAGACTGTTCGACAAACCATGCTCTTCGGAGCTACACTCACGCCAGCAGTTACCAGGCTCGCTTCACAGTGGACAAGAGACCCGTTTGCCGTCGATATCAAGCCGGAACAGGTGACGGTAGACACTATCGACCAGATTGTGTATCTGGTTACAGCCCAGCAGAGATACAACTTGCTTTACAATGTGATCAGCCAACAGGAACTCAAGAGGGTGATGGTTTTCTGCAATCGCCGTGATCAAACCCGGAAGCTGGAGAATCGTCTCAGGGCTAACGGCATCAATTGCGCCTTCATCTCAGGAGAAGTGGATCAGAAGAAGCGAATTCAAACACTGGAGGACTTTCGCGCAGGGAAAATCAGGGTGCTGGTGGCCACCGATGTGGCCGGACGAGGCATTCATGTCGATGACGTCAGTCATGTGGTCAACTACAACTTGCCCGTCGATCCTGAGGACTATGTGCATCGAATCGGAAGAACCGGAAGAGCCGGCGCCCGCGGCACATCCATCAGCTTCGCCACCGAGGACGAGTCGTTCTATCTTCCCGGAATAGAGACCTTCATCGGACAGAAGCTGAAATGCATCTATCCCGAGGATCGTTTACTCGTTCACCCACCACCACCCCAATTTATGCCGCAACAGGGGACCGCTTCAAATGGCCCGCCACTACCAAAGCGTCCTCCCCAGAGACGGCGGCAGCCGCCCCGCAGAGACGGAAACCGGCCGCCTTCGAGTCGATCTGGCGGGACTTCCCATCCTACCGCATAAGCAACGGTTCATCTCTCGGCACGCCTGATCTACCATCGAAGGGGTTTGATCGTAGTTGCTCCATCGGAAATCCCGGAGGCTTTCCAGAGTATATACTCCATCCGCCTTCTCCAGCAGTCTGCTTTTGATTGCCATGCCCCGCAACTCGCCCATCAGGGCAATGGGCTCAAGCGCTGAAACCGGGCATTGGGTTGTGGGGCAGCGAGGGATATCGATGGCTACAATCGGACCTTTGGTCGTCGCGAATGTCCCAGCAGAGAGTCCCCGATAAGTACGGAGGTTAACCGACAGTTACTGCCAAGTCCACATGTCGATATCAGAACTCTGGGTAGCGGGGTTCGTGTCTTCTTCTAAATGACAGGGGTTGGCCGGAACTTCGGCAAGGATATCAGGGGCGTGACATCCTCAAAGACCACTTCAACCGGCATGTCGATCTTCAGATCTTCCCATTGGCATTCCACGATATTGGTCATCATGCGCACACCCTCTTCCAGATCGACAAGCGCCAGGCAGTAGGGAACATCTTTCTGAAAAGCCTGCAAGGGGGGCCTGTTCGACACGGTGAAGGAATATATCTTCCCTCTCCCGCTTACCCTGGACCATTCGGTGTTATAGGAAAAGCAATTGGGACAGATGGAGCGAGGATAGAATCTGAACTTCCCGCAATCCCGGCACTTCTGGAGCCAGAGCTCATGCTTCTTCGCCTTCTCCCAGAATGGCCTTGTTTCTTCGTGGATAGCAGGCAGGGGTTTCTTATAATCCACCATTTCAATCCCTCCCCAGGATGACCGTCGAACTGGAGGAAAGCGCCACACCGATGCCGTTGCACAGAACCACACGAGCCCCCGGTACTTGCCTCTCCCCGCATGTGCCCCTGAGCTGACGCACCGCTTCAATCAGGAGAAAGATGCCGTACATCCCGCTGTGAGTAAAGGACAGCCCCCCACCATTGGTGTTCATCGGAAATTTGCCCCCGGGAGCAGTGGTCTGCCCGGTTACAAAAAAGCCGCCCTCTCCCTTCCGGCAAAACCCCAGATCCTCCAGTTGCAACAGCACGGTGATGGTAAAGCAGTCATACAGTTCCGCCACATCGATATCTTTGGCGGTGAGCCCGGCCATTTTGAAGGCGGCTTCCCCCGAAATTTTGGCTGAGGTGCAGGTCAAATCGGGCATACTGGATATTCCCATGTGGCTATGAGATTCCCCACATCCCAGTATCCATGCCGGTGGATGCCTTAGATTCCTGGCGCGCTCCGCGGAAGTCACGATGATGGCTCCACCGGCATCGGTGACTAGGCAGCAATCGAGCAGGTGAAGCGGCGAGCAGATCATGGGCGAATGGATAACGTCCGCAATCGTAATCGGGGTTCTCATCATGGCCAGCGGGTTCAGCGAGGCCCACTTCCGTGTGGCCACGGCAATTTCCGCCAACTGTTCGCTCGTTGTGCCATACTGATACATATGGCGTTGCGCAGCCAGGGCATAACTGCCCGTCAGCCATCCCCCATAGGGCATTTCAAACTGGGCCATCGAAGACGTGGGCTCGTTTAGCGCTGTCAGAAACACACCGCGCTTTCTATCCGAATAAGTCGTTGCGGCATAACAAATCAGCACTGTATGACAAATCCCTGCCGCGATAGCCGCTGCCGCATGCTGGACATGCATTTCAAAAGAGGCCCCACCCGCATGGGTGGCATCGGTGAACCGGGGCTGAATATTGAGATACTCCCCCACTTCCATAGTGGCCAGACCGAAGATGCCGGAGCAACACAAGCCATCGATATCGCTCTTTTTCAGGCCGGCATCATTCAGCGCGCGCGACGTGGCTTGAGCGATAAGCTCCATCTGGGACTTATCCGGCACGATCCCGCAATCTGACTCAGCAACCCCCACAATGGCCGCTTTTTTCGTCAGGGTGCCCATTACAACATCTACCTTTCGATCAGGCGTTAGCCATCAGCGCTCCGCTTTCAGCACTCCTTCTGGAAGTGAGTATCTGACTGGCAAGAGGATGGCCACAGAGATTATAACAAACCCGTATCTGCCCGTTCAAGGAGTAGTCTCGTCCAACACAAGATGAGCCTTAAAGATTTTGAGCGACTCGTCTATGATCGGGACCATGCGGCTGATCATGGATGACAGAAGTTTGCAGACAGCCGAACAAATCGAGCGATTTTTGGAGGGG
>JAQTRE010000186.1 GCA_028711995.1 Dehalococcoidia bacterium
CCCACAGTGGCATTTACAATCTCCGGGAAGACGATGATTTAATTGCCACTCTGATAGCAGAAGTGGTTCAAGAGACATATTCAGCCCGAGCATAAAGCCGCATATTAAAGATTGCCCGCACTATTGCAGATATCGAAGGGGAGGCGTCCGTCAAATCTGCTCATATCTCCGAGGCTATCCAGTACCGCAGTTTGGATCGCAGAGCGATCTGACCGGTAGAAGAGATCAAGGGGCCAAGCGGTAAAACGAGGCGAAGAGCTGGCTAAACTTATAAACCGATGAGCGTCTCCGATTTCTGAATCAGGCTTTCGGCTTCGGAGATTGCCTCTTTTTGTCTATTCTATGCACGTTCTGCACTTACAACTTGAATTCACCTTTAACCACGCCTCGTCCACTCTGACGGATCAAATATCGACCAATCGCTCTGGGTCAGCGTTGGATACAGATCCTTGTCGCCCAGCACTGTTTGCCATTCCTTCTCAGCACCTCCTCGTGCCGCCAGCAAGTCCATGGCGGTGGAGATGGCCCTTCTAACAAGCTGCTCGGCATTCTCTAACACGAAGTATCCATCTAACAATATGCCGCAAACATATAAAAGACCAACAAGCGGAGGTATGCGCGACTCAAATCCGCCTTTTCTCAACTCCGCCTGAAAGTGAGCCTTGATTAGCCGAATCGCAGGTGTATCACCTACAACTAGAATCGTTCTGCCATGCACGATGGCCACAGTGCTACCGACACCAGTCTGCGCTACGCCATGATCGACAAAGGAGATGACCCGTTTGGATATGCGATGTCTTCCACGTGTCCAGTCAGCATCCGTCTCGATAAGATGCGCTAAGGCACGTTCCCATTCAAGTGGCAGCGTCAGCCAACGTGGTGGATCAGATATGTTTTTCCAGGCAAAATCAAGGCGCCGCTGTTCGCGACGTAGAACAATCTGCGATATCTCTCTATTGTAGAAAGCCAGAGGGTTGACCATTGATATCTGCGTTGAGGCACAAAGAAGTGTCTCCGTCGGGAACTCGACATTCGCGCCGAGCGCCTTGGCTACTGCGCGAATTGAAGCGTTCGCGGGAGTCTCCCTGATTAAGTTCTCGGCCGATGCAAAAAGGGGACACTCTATAGTCCAGAACACATCGTACTGATGCAGCCGCACGACCTGAAGAGGACTCTGTCAGAATGATTGGAAGCTCTCGAAGGGTATCAACCAGGATGTCTCTGCTTATGATTTCCGAGTCGGACGGGCGGTTCCCTAGCCCTGGTTCTAATAGCTCCGTGAGGAGGTACTGCGCTTCCTGAACTGCCCATGTAAGTGAGTGGCCCCTTGACTTGGTCAGATTGTCAATCTCGATCTCAGCGTGTTTGCCGTAGGCGCGATACACGGCACGTAGCAGAGCATCAAGTTGCGGTCCAGATTCGAGACCTGACCGAGCCACATTCGTCTTCGGTGCGTTCTCCCCGGTAGCATTCGCAAGAGCGAAAATTCCGGTGCCACGGAAGCCAGGCGTGTTGGTATCCACACGAATACCTTCAACACATGTTCCGATGGGTGACCATTCTGATCTCTTTACAACGCGATCAGCGAGAAAAGACCACTCGTGAAAATACGGAGACCATCGGACGCCGTATGCTATCGTGACGCAGCCTACGTTGTGTTGCACAACGCAGACGGGGTTCTTTCCCGAGGCTGACTCGGGTTGAGTCTCAATATCATTGACGACTTCGTAGCCGCAGGACCTGAGGCAGTCAATCAGAACCTCCTTGGGGCTACTGAAGCCGATTGCGATGGGTTCGCCGTTGTCGATGGCCAGTGTCACCTTGCAGTTCGGCAAAACGATCCAGCGCTTAGCCGTCCTGACGACATCAGGCATTTTGACACTTTGCCGCACCTTCAGCCTTATCATGGTACCATGGGGTGCGAGCGAGGCGGCTGGTTCCGTGTGTTTGTCAAGTACTCGGATCAGGTACTTACCGTGGACAGAGCGAAGGGCCAGTCTTCTCGCACTTGTTTCCGCCTCATGGCAGGTGATGACTTCCACAGAGTCTGCGATCATGAATGCAGAGAGTACGCCGATTCCGAACCGACTAATCCCAGAAAAATCAGGATGCGATTTCTTGAACTCCTGATCTTGATACAGGGAAGCACCAACGCGAAGCAGATGATTGCGAATAGTTTCCTGAGTCATGCCCGTACCATTGTCGGTCACGGTAAGGACTCGGTTCGAGCTATCCCAAGTAATCCGCACTTCCCCAGGGGCTGAATTGGGATGATCATAGAGCCTTAATTTGATAGCGTCCAACGAGTTCTGTACGAGCTCTCGGAGTACGACCGATGAATCATTGTAAAGCGTTTGGCCAGTTAGAAGATCGAGGACCTTCGCTTGGTCGATCGTGAACTCAAAGGCATCACGTATAAATCCTTCTGTCTCGATGTTTGAGTCATCAACTTTTGACCAGGGGAATTCGTGTGTAGCCAGATTCCTTCTGTGTGTTGCCGAGATCCAGTTGCAGCATTTAGCCAGCTGCGCGGGCGGCATAGCCCAAGTAAGCCGTAAGTCCCAAAAAGCCATCTTCTTTCTTGAAAAAGGCATGTATCTCGATCGTGTCGCGGGGAGCTTTTGGGTCAGGTTCGCCATCGGCGTTGGTGCCCAATTTGGAGCGAACACGCGTAACGGCCATCTGTTTGGCCCACTCCTGCTGACTCAGCGGATCGGTCGGGTTGATCAACCGGAAGGCAATAGGAGGAGTACGGTCGGCTGTTATGTGAAGAAGGTCGGCCGCTCGGAGAAGAACAGCCGCATACTGGAGATTCCCTGTTTCGGCGTCACTATCACCGTATGGTTGCGAGACACGGTATTTTGTAAGGTTGTCAAGATCATCGAGATGGTGACTCTCCGCCACGAATCCTAAGTCTCTGCGGAATTGATCGCCGAGAGGGGTGAGCAATTTATCCACCTCGATGGCGGTCTGCTCGCTGACTCCAAGACGTGTGCAACCCACGCCTGAGATCCACAAACGAATTCTCTCAGCGTGATTCTGCCGGACAAATTCCTGATATAGGAATCTGTCTTGTTGCTCTGCAGGGAGGTCAGCAATCTTGTGGCGATAGTCCTCGCCCTGTTCACCCGCGAAGAGGACACTATCGCGGAATAGTGGAAATTCGGAAGCTTCTCTTGCAGAGAACTCCTGCCTCGATACCAACATACCCAAGTCATGGAAGTAGATACCCAGAACCGTGAGAAGCCAGTCGGCACAGCTCATGACGCTCTTCGTAGACTCTGGAATTAGCCAATCGAGCATATCAAGCATCTTATCTACGTGCCCGATATCATGGCGGGTATACTCGTCAAAGACTCCGTCCCGCCCGATCAGAAGCAGAAGTTCGCTGAGTTGCCGCTTGATGTGAAGGACGTTGATCCCTCCAAAAGCCGGCAATCTCTCGGCCTTCTGTGCTTCGGTTTCTGCTTTTGATGCGAGCTTCACAGTCATCTCGATCCTCCCTTTCTTGTGTATCTCTTTTCTATTGGCGCACCAACAAGTTATTCTGCCGTTTCTGTATATCTTCACGAGCTGGAAGGTGCTTCGTGGGTCTCCACACGGCAAAACACTCTCAGCCGTGTGGTCGATCACTGGGTTCTCGACCTCCACGTCGTGATATATGCTTATATTCTATCCAAAATGTTCTTGACAAGCTTTTTCTAAACGTTTACTTCCTTTCTGTGTATCATGCTACTTGTAATGTTATAACGCCTCTGGATAACTCCGAATGCTCAAAATCCCTTCAGCATTGCAGACACAATTTGAGGCGTATTTACGGAACAGTGAGGTTCCGTATAGCGTTCATGTCTTTTACACAAAATGTTGCCATATTACCTGGATTTCTGCCATAAATATAACTTCCCTCATTCAGATGGGAAAAGCCTTCGGCATTTTATAAGAAAACTCCAGGATAAGAATCGGTCTCCTGCACAGCAAAAGCCTTACCATAATCATTCTTGAGGACGTTATTTCTCACCATGCTTTTTGTTTAAGAAGAATATGAACATGATTACTCATTAAGGCCCAGGCCACAATTCTGGTCCCTGTTTCTTCTCATTACCCCTCGTCTTTGTAAAGTAGTACTTTTCGTCAATGTCCCCTACCACGCTATCACTTTCGTACTCTCCCCCTGCCCCCTCCGTTTGACTCCCACGTTCCATGTATGATACTATAAACAATACCTGAACGGGTTCGTCCGATGAGGCGACCAGGTCATCCGTCATGCCCCTGTCCTGTGAATAAGGCGTTGTGATATGAACCA
>JAQTRE010000187.1 GCA_028711995.1 Dehalococcoidia bacterium
ACCGCCAGTTGCAGTATCTTCCCGATGTCCATCTTCCCCTCTTTATCCTCACTCCCACTTCAAACTGACAGTAAAGCTCACGGCTCCCCTATCATCACTTGCTTTTCTTAGAGATTGAACCTGTACATCGGAAAATCTGTCAGTCTGCCTCAAGGCATCCGCGTACCCCAGGGCAGTCTCGTAACTTGATGCCTGGCAGGCCAGGCTCAGTTTGCCTGCCTCCTCTGTAATTGATTGGAAGCTCACGCCATCAGGCAGGACGGTAACGGCTGCAACATATAAAGTGTTGTAAAAACGCGAGCGTTGGTCTTGCAGTCTCTGGAAATCACGCAATACGTCCCGCAGATTCTGCTGCCTTGATTTCACACTGGCGATAGAGTCTTCGATTTGCTTGGCTTCCTTGATCTGGGTATGCCGCAGAAGGACCTGTTGATTGAGCATGTTCTTCTCAATCTGACGTTGATCAGCCGCGAACGCTGCGCCGTCGGCGATCTGGTACAGCGGGAGTATGAGAGCAATCCCAACCAGGACCCCGGTGACAGATAGGATCTGCCTGGCGGGGAAACCCCTGGGGCGATAGACATCGGGCAGGATATCGAAATTGGGGATGAGTGACGGGCCATTTGGGGCAACTTGCCTTGCGGCCGGTGATGCTCCCTTCAGCGCCAGTCCGATGTTGACGGCAAATTGCGCCAGGGGAAAACCGGGCGGGTACTGCAGGGGGCAGTCCAGTGGCTCGATATTATGTCCCGCTTCGGAGGCTATAGTCTGACGCAGTTCACCATCGTCGGCCAGTCCACCCGTAAGGAATAGGGAAGTTTCCGGGTTGGGTGCTTTATCGAGGCAGATGGATTTGTAAAACTGCAGCGTCCGCTCAAACTCCTGTAATACGTGCTGCGCCCTCTCTAATGGGGAATAGCCCGTACTCATAACTACACTGCGCATGATAATGGGAACACCGCCGGCTATCACTACTATGGTACAGCTCTCAGGCTCGATATCTATGACCAGTGCCTCGGCGCGGTTTATCATCTTGGCCAGTGCCAGCGGCTTGATATTCATCGAGGGGGGATTGATCCCTGCCTGATTCAGGCATTGAACCTCCGCATCCATTATGTTTTGCGGCACGCCGAGAAGGAAGAAGCGCTGTAATTCGTCTTTCTTGGCGCGCAGTCTATACCATGATAGATATGTTTTCTCCAGGGGAATAGACATTGCCTTTCTCGCTTCGCCCATGATGGCTTCTCCCAGGAGTTTCCGGGGCATCTTAGGTAATTCAACGATACGGTGAACGGATTGAATCCCACTCAAGCTGGCAATAACCTTGCCTCTCTTCAAGCGCCTTGAGGCGATGAGTTCACTGATAACGGCGCTCACCGCCTTAGTGTTCAGTATCAAACCTTCTTGGACAATGCCAGGAGCGAGCGGGACGCTTTCCCAACGTTCTACCCATTTCCCTTTGGTGACCAGGAATCTGATGTTGGTGTCCTCGATGTTAATGGTGGCAGTCTCTCGGACAAAAGCGCTCTGCGTCGCCCGCGTCCAGAATATCGAGGTCTCTCTGATCGGCATTACGGCAGCCGACAGAATCCGCTTCACTGCGGCGGTCCGGTGTTCAGCCCCGGTGTTCTCAACATTGACGGTGACATTCTCCCTGGCGAAAGGATTCATTTCTTAACCCCGGTAAGCGGGGGCTCCTCCTTTGTCCCTGAAGTGGCATCGGGCCAGGTATGAATACATAGTTTCAGGTTGAGGGTGCCGAGATCATCCGGTAAAGCACCGTTCTTGATATCTATGCTTTTTAGCTCCAGGCCTTCGAGTAGTCTTGCGCCTTGTATCAAGCTAGAGATGAAGCCCAGGAGATCACTCTGTTTACCCCGTACAACAAGGGAGTAGGGCAAAATCGTTCCGTTGACTGTCCCACCCTTGTCTCTTGTTGGCGGGGAAGCCTCCATGCTCATGACCTCGGCGTTGCTGTTCCGGCCCAGATCCACCAGCACACCATAGATATCCGTGGTCTGGTTGGAACTGGAAATAGATGCCGGTGTGATTTCAAATAGAGACTCAGCCTCCTTGAGCTGAGACCCGAGTTCTTCGATGTCCGGCGGCGGCTTAAGCAGTATCGTGCGCTGCAACGACATCTGCAAGCCCAGACCCTGAAACTCGACTTGTTTCTGGAGGTACACTATACCAAGGCTGGCGTAGATTATGAGAAGGGCGCCGATAACAACCAACGGCACGTTGGTGATAATCCTCCTTTTCGTCTGTCTATTAGTCGGAACCTTCATGTTAGTGCACCTCCCATGAAACCGGGAATACAGCCTCCTCGTTCTTGACCACATTAGCCGTGATTGTGGTGCCGCCATTTGCCTGCGACACGATGTGGTAACCGAAGCAGCTGGAGACAGTGCCGATGGACGTGGGGTTGCCTATCACCCATGAGTAGTAACCCTGAGGGGTGCCCGTGCCCTGAATCCGGAATATATGGTGTGCTGATTCCCCCGAGTCCAGTGTATACTCTGTGTGAGAGTCCAGTGTCCAGCAAATCTGATTACCGTTGATCGAGGAAGGGTCAGCCGTGGTAATATCGCCTGAGGTCGAGCCGGTCACATAGGTGAAACCTTGAGGCAACCCGCTGCCGATTTGCACCAGATGTATAGTCGAGGGGCCCACATTCGCCACGGTGATGGTATCGGTAAAGGTGCCATCCCCGTTATTCACCAGGGCACTCGATACCTGGAGTCGCCATGATTGTGTTCCGTCCCCGGTTATCACCGGGCCATAAGGCAGTTCCGTTAGTTGGCTCACGACGACATCCACCGGCATGCCGCCCACGGTGAGATAAGCGGAGAGGCCGGAATCGAGGCCGCCCTTTATGCGCCACATGCCGTATTCCGCACCGGCGTCAGCGGCATACAGCTCACCGGTAAGCCTCTTGTAGACGGTAGCGGCCTTCACCCCCGTGTACACGTGCTTCACGACAGGGGTAATGAGCAGCCCACCCAGAGTGAGGGCAATCAAGGCCATGACCATTGCCTGCCCCTGTTCTCTCCCCACCCATCTCCCGATGAGCCTGCTAACCCATCGCCCTGAGCGTAACATGATACTCCCTCGTTTCGTTCACCGTAGGGCTTCCGCCTGATGAGGTCAAGGTCACTTTGAACAAACGCGTTTCATTCACCGGCTGAGAAAAGCCGGCACCGGTGAAATATTTAGTCACTGTCGTCTCAGTCTGCACCACGCTGTTAATGGATTCGCGGCGCCGGAGGTCACTCCCTGATAAGAAATAGAGAACGGCATGGAAATCTCCCGTAATCGGGTCCATCCAGTTCAGGGTAATACTGCTGACTGCCGCAGCGCCGGGGACGAGGTTGGTGTTCTGAGCACTCTGCCCATCGCGGGCAATCCGGCTGGCCGCATTCTCGATGCCGGAGGCGGCAGCCACGTGAGCGCTATTCCCCTCGGTACGGTAGATCACGCTGTAGCTGATCGAGCCAAGGGCGATGCTGAGTACCCCAACCAGGGCAATGACCATCAATAGTTCCAGGAGAGTCATTCCTTTTTGGTTCTGGCATAGCTTCTTGATCATCGGTCGACCTTATAGCCTTGCGTCACCAACAAGCTATTCCCATTTCGGTATATGGTGACCGTTATTTCCTGGATACCGTCATCGGGGTCATGGAGCGCCGCAGCGGTAACGTTGATAGAATAGCCGCTAGGCACGGCAATCGCATACGGACTGCCGGGGTTGAGCTGGTCAAGAGCCTGGTAATCATAGGGAGGAACGGAATCATAGGGACAGCTATTCGTGTTCTTGGTATACTCCATCTGGGCCCGTGCCAGATTGTCAACGTTGACCTTGTCCTCAATGCCGGCCATCGTGATGGTAGAAGTGGAAATTGCCGAGAGGAAGACCACTCCGAAAACACCGAGCAGCGCCAAGGCTACCACTGTATCTATCAGGGCAACCCCGCACTGATCCCTGGCCGCCGTCACCATTTCCCGCAAGCGGCGCTTCCTCCGCTCCACTTTCGCCAGTCCCTCCTAGCCAAGTTTCCCGATCATAGAATACATCGGCGTAATCACGGAAAGGGCAATGAAAGCTACCACCAGCGCCATACCAACGGTCATGGCTGGCTCGATCATTGATATCATGCCGCTTATCTTGTCATCAGCCTCAACCTCGTAGCTGGCAGCCACCGTACCCAGCGTGGATTCCAACCTCCCGCTCTCTTCACCAACCCTGACCATCTGCACCAGCA
>JAQTRE010000188.1 GCA_028711995.1 Dehalococcoidia bacterium
ATCGCTTTGGCCGCAAACGGCTACTTCAGGCAGGGCTGTTCCTATTTGGAGCGGGTTCGCTGGCAGCGGCACTTTCCACTTCTACCGAAATGCTCATTGCTTGCCGGGCCTTCCTCGGTATTGGCGGCGCGATGATCATGCCTTCCACGTTATCAATCCTCACCGATACCTTCCGCGATCCCCAGGAAAGGCCAAAAGCGATTGCGATGTGGGCAGCGGTATTTGCCATTGGGGCAGCTCTGGGTCCGGTCATTGGCGGATATCTACTGGAACATTTCAATTGGAGCGTGGTTTTCTACATCAACCTCCCCGTGGTGACCATGGCCTTGATCGGCGGATATGTTTTCATTCGGGAATCGAAAGGTGAAGGGGCTCCCAAGCCTGATCTGCCCGGTGTGGTTCTCTCCATCGCCGGGTTGTTTGTTTTGGTATATGGGATCACCAAAGCCGGGGAGGAAAGCTGGACAGATAGCACAGTCATTATTTGCTTGGGAGCAGCGGTAGTCGTTCTGGGGGTCTTTGCATGGTGGGAGAGCCGATCCCAAAACCCTATGTTGCCGCTGGCCTTCTTTAAGATCATGTCCTTTACCGGGGCGACCATGGCTATGGTCTTGACTTCATTTGCCCTGATGGGTTCGATGTTCTTCATGAGCCAGTATTTGCAGTCGGTACAGGGGTACTCGCCGGTGGCATCGGCCTTGCGCATGCTTCCCCTTGCGGGGGTGATATTTGTGACCACTATCATGTCTGCCAGGATCGGCGAGATGATTGGCAACAAACTTGCAGTGGGCTTTGGCATCCTGATCGCAGGGGGCGGCTTGCTGTATTTGTCATTGACGCTCACGGCCGGCAGTGCCTACCTGGATAAGATCGATCACGTGAAGGTCATGGCTTCCCTTCCGGAAGGGGCCGCGGCGGCAGTTCGCAGCAGCATTCAGGGTGCGCATATCGCTGCCGGGCAATTGCCGGCGGATGCGTCACGGACAATTGTCGAAGAATCGAACTCGGCATTCACCTCCGGGCAGACCTGGAAACCTGATCCCACTCCTCATGACCTTCAAGATGGAGTCTGTAGTCCAATATCCTATTACAAAGAAGCATGTACCTGCATCTCAATCCACCCTCGATCTCTTTCCTCAGCAGATGGACTTCCTTGATGAATGACGCAGCCTGAACCCTGAGAAGGCGTTGGGGCGGTTCACTCATAGGCTAGCACGACTTGAAAGTGGGCTGACCTATATTTTCGGTCCGATTGCAGATAACGCTCTCCATTGCCTCTGATGGGAGAACGCCGAGCAGCTGATGAATTGGTGAATCGACACCTTAAGCCGCAATGCCAACGCATGAGTCAGCAGGCAAATCGTTTGTCATCAAATCGTGCCCCAGAGAGCCGATCAATCATGAAGGCCGGAAGCAGGACAGCGTTCTGTCAGGAAGGCAATTCATCCATCATTTCGGCATCGGGAGAACTGCCTGCTTTCCTGTCTAGGAAGACCACTCGGCTGGCATGAATCTCCAGCCGAAGACGATTCTGCCCATCATTCCCGGTCCAAGTTTTCGTTTTCAGCCGACCCTGGGCATAGACCTGCTGGCCTTTGGTCAGAAACTGGTTGCAGGTTTCTGCCTGACCACCCCAAACCACTATATCGAACCACTCGGTTTCCTTCACCGGTGCACCATCGGCAGCATTTCGCATGTAATTGGTTGCCAGGCTGAAATTGCATACCGGTTTTCCGTTGGGAGTGAACCGCATTTCCGGGTCACTCCCAACATTCCCGATAACCATCATCTCATTGAGGTATGCCATCTATTCTCTCCTCTTGTCTGTTATCAATCAGCGAACAGCGAAATAAGATACTATTGGAGCCGAACACTTTGGGCTTTTCAGACGCTGTGAACGAGCTCTGTGGGGGCTTGGTTGTAAGCTCTCCGGCGATTCAGTGTTTGTATCCGTACCCTCTTTCAGTTACCGTCCAAAGAAGCCAGACAGTTGAGCCGTGGCTATGACATGCCCGGCCATTTTCTCGGTCAGAACGGCATAATCACTATTGGTCGATAGATGCATTCTATCGATGTCGAGTGCATACAGCACAAGCTGATAACGATGTGCCCTCATTCCCTTTGGCGGCGCAGGTCCTTGATACTTGTTGGAATCGGCGTTGAAGAGCTTTACGAAGGTGGTCTCCAGCTCCTTTGCGCCCGGTGGCAACTTATCCGGGCTTGCTCCCGCAACCAGGCTTCTCACAGACGCGGGGATGTCGATCACTGCCCAGTGGACCAGGATATCGCAGAGGAAACTCCCGCAAGGCGGCAATTTACCGTAATCCGGAACCGTCTCTCCCCAAGGGACATCGAGGTCAATCATAGTCAGGACAAAGGACTTTGTTCCTTGCGGGATATCCCTCCACTCAACTGGCGGTGAGCTGTTCTTTCCTCCTGCGAGGAGATTGGTGAAGAGAAGTGGGATTTTGCCTCCCTCGACAAATGCTGAAGATAGAAGGTACATGTTTTTTTCTCTTGGTCCTCCTTCTGTGGATGATCGGGTGCTCCTGCCACCGGAGATGATTTTTTCTTGGAGCACTGGGATCGATTATACCACTCGATATTGCCGGGAGGGGTCATTGGTTACAACAAAGGCTGTGGGGCCAAGTCTCCTTGATACAGTCAAAGTCTGCCCGCCGCCCCCCAACAAAAAAGAGGATGCCTTTTCAGACATCCTCTTTTCCTTCACTCTATCTGACCCAAGCCCCACTCCGGCTCTAATTACTCGGAGTAACCTTCCGGAAGACTTTCCGGTATGAGTCCGCCTGAGCTTTTCCTGCCTGCTCAAGCCTGGGCTCAATGCTTGGATGGTCATTACGGGCTTGGCTCAGTTTCCCCTTGGCCCTGCCTCATCAGCAGGGCCTTCTGATACTCCAGCCACACTCCGTACCACTTCTGAAGCGTCATCGCTCACCCCCTCTACACCATGTCCCCCTCCACCCCCCTTTTCAGTTCATAATATACAGCATGAACATCAGGGTAACAGTGACCAAAGTCACACCCGTGATGGCGTAGACGCTAATCTCTGGCAGAACAATCAATCACCCCCTCAAACTCATGATAAATGGCCTGAGGTGTGCTATGCTAAGTGGCAATCAAAGGGTTCTGCCAAGGCCTCGTTAGGCGCGTGACAAGATCGTGGGCCCCGCAGAAAGGAGAGCGTGAGGTGGACTACAAAGGTAAGGATTGCCTTGTTGAGACATGGAGATTAGAGGCAGCCAAAGTCAAAGCATCTTTCGATGTGATGAATGTGACGACCGAGTTCCATACGGTCCTGAAAAACAAGCTATCGAATGAGGGATTATCCGTAGTGGCGACGAGTGCCGACGCCCAAATCGTGGTACGCGGCAGGTTCGTCTGCATTGATGAAGGCAGCAGGCTCTGGCGATACCTTCTTCCCTTTTTCGCCGGTAAGCCTGTGATCGAAATGGAGGGCGAACTGATCGTCAACGGAAGCAGAGTTGCGAAATTGTCTGTAACAGAGAAGCGAATCGGCGGGTTCTTTGGAGGTGAAAGCAAGACTTTACTCAAGTCCTGTGGCAAGACAGCGGCGCAGAAGGTTGCCAAGCAGGTAGTTGCGGGACTCAGGAATGCATAATGACAGATAATTTGGCACAACCGGGTGATATCAGATTAAGGCCAGTGCGATTAGATGGCTTTATCGATCCCTTCCGCTAATGACTAGATCGCCTCAAGATTTATCCTGCGGCTCATGTGTATCCAGAGCCACTTTCACCCTCGCGAGCCCTCAGTCAAGAGAGTCAGAGACTTCAGAGGCTTTTTCATCAACTTTTTATATATCCATCAGATCAATCCAAACTGATATTGGAGAAGATATGACAAAAGCCTCTCAACCCTCTTAACCCTCTTGTCTTTCTTCCATAACGGCTCATCCGGACCATATCGATTATGGCAGTTCCAGAAGTGTGCTGGTAGCGGTACTCATTTCCCGCTTTGACTCCTGGGGTCTTGGGGGATATAATAATGGCAATGTGGACCCGACAGGGAGATGGGCACAAGTTGTGGTATTAGGTTGCATTTTGTCCCCCTAATACCCGACAAAGGGATATTGTGCAGTCTAGTAGTTGTTAGCTACCCAAACTGTGCAATCAAGATGTCAGGGGCATGGCAGACTGTTCAAGCAGCAACCACATACCTCCATATGATAAAATTGAGATCATAGGTAGATACCATCGTAGGCGATAAATGCGGGT
>JAQTRE010000189.1 GCA_028711995.1 Dehalococcoidia bacterium
AACGAAAGGAATTTTCCGGTGAGGAGCGGATGAACAACCGACAGGTGGGCGAATCGATTGAGATAATCGGATCCGTGATTCGTGGCAAGGAGCGGGTGATCAAGCTTTCCTTCGCGGCCCTGCTCTGTGGCGGGCATCTGCTCTTCGAAGATCTCCCGGGCACGGGCAAAACCACCCTGGCCATTGCCGTGGCCCGGGTCATCGGAGGAGAGTTTATCCGGATCCAGTTCACGAACGATCTCATGCCCTCCGATATCGTGGGCACCGAGATTTACCGCTCTCCGCAGGAAGGATTTCATCTGCGGCGCGGCCCCATATTCACGAACGTGCTGCTCGCCGACGAGATCAACCGCGCCACCCCCAGGGCACAGAGTGCACTCCTTGAGGCCATGGGTGAGGGGAGGGTATCCCTGGGGGGAAAGACCATGGAACTTCCGAAGCCCTTTTTTGTGATCGCCACCCAGAATCCCATGGACCTTTATGGGACCTATGCACTGCCGGAGTCTCAACTGGACCGGTTTTTCATGCGCATGGAGCTGGGATACCCCGGAAGGCATGATGAGGCGGAGATCATAAGGCATGACGGCCACTACGATGAGGCCAGGAACCTTATGCCCCTGATGAACCCTTCGGAGATCACCGGGCTGCAGGCCCGTGTGGGAGAGGTGGGCGTTTCGGAAAGGATCATTCAATATATCCTGGACATTGCGGAGGCATCCCGGCGGCAGGAGTTTTTCCGATACGGTCTTTCCACCCGTGGTTCCATAGCCCTGAAAAAGGCCTCCCAGGCCTGGGCATTCATCGAGGGGCGGGAGTATGTGGTTCCGGACGATGTGAAGGAGGTCTTTTCCCCTGTGACTTACCATCGGCTTTACCCGGCAGCGGAATTGAAGGGGGATGAGCGGGAGGCCTATCTGACTCACTTCTTGCAAAAGGTGCAACCCCCTTTGTGAAGCCTAGAAGATACCGCGTCAGGATTGCCCCATCGGGGGGTGTCTTCATTGTGATCACGCTCATCCTGAGTGTGGGCGCGGTCAACACGGGCAACAATCTGCTCTATATGCTTTCCAGCCTTCTGCTCGGGCTGATGATTCTCTCCGGCCTGGCTTCCCTGGGTAATCTCCTCTTCCTCGACGTGGCGGTTGTGCCGGCAACGGAGGTCTTCGCCGGATTGCCTGCCCGTTTCCTGTTGCTGATCAGCCGGAAAAGGGGGCGCTCGTTTTTTCTCACAGGCATGACGCCTTATGGAAGCGTGCGCGTCTCGACGATCAACGGTCGGCTCTCCATGCCCATCTGGCTAACCCATCTTCCGCAGTTGGTCTCATTTTCCAGGAAAAACCGGGGCTGATTCCACCAAAGCCTGAATGATATCAGACCCCATTTGACCGAAAACCGGATGTAGTGGAGACCAACCCCTTGCGGGTGTATGAGTGCCCGGTGGATAATACGGGCATGTACCTGCGCCGGAACAGAAAGAAGAAGGGGGAGACCGAGTATGAGTACTGGTCTCTCGTTGAGTCAGTCAGATCCAAGAGAGGTCCCAGGCAAAGGGTCGTAGCGAGCATCGGCAAGCTTCCCGGTCTAGATAAGGAAGAGCGAATTGGATGGGAAGAGATCGGGCGTATTCTCTCTGGCAAGCCCCGGCCGGAAGCAGGGCTCTTTGAGAAGGAAGAAGAAGTGCCCTCATGGGCCACGGTGGATGTGCGTCGTGTCAGCGTCGAGCGGTTGCGCCATTTCGGTGATGTGTACCTGGGAGTTCACTTATGGAACAAGCTGGGTTTTTCCGAGTTCTGCCAAAAGCATATGAGCGAAGGCCGGGAAGAAATTCCGTGGTCGGTTATGGCCTGCATCCTTGTCCTCGCCCGTTTTTGCGCCCCGTCTTCCGAGTTGCAGATTGCAGA
Source organism: Dehalococcoidia bacterium (assembly GCA_028711995.1). Classification (NCBI taxonomy): domain Bacteria; kingdom Bacillati; phylum Chloroflexota; class Dehalococcoidia; species Dehalococcoidia bacterium. The sequence continues at coordinate 1,902 of JAQTRE010000189.1, forward strand.
ATCATGGTATGACAAGACTGCCCTGGATGACCTTCTTGGGGTCGTGGGTGAGAAAGTAAACGATGACAGACTCTACCGGGCACTTGATGTTCTCTTGTCCTACAAGGATGATCTGTGTCGGCATCTTCAAGGGCGCTATGGTGAGATGTTCGGGGCTACGTTTGATTTTCTCTTCTACGATATTACCTCCACCTACTTTGAAGGAATCGCTGAAGGCAACCCGCAGGCCAGAAGAGGATACAGCCGGGATAGTCGCCCTGATTGTCCTCAGGTCTGCATTGGGCTTGTGGCAACGAAAGAGGGTTTGCCCCTTGCCTTTGAAATCTTCGACGGTAACCGCCCTGATGTAACCACCACTGTAGAGATGGTGAGGGCGATGGAGGCCAAGTACGGTAAGGCCAATCGGGTATGGGTCCTTGATCGCGGAATGGTGAGTGAGAAGAACCTGGAATTCATGAGAAAGGTCAATGCCAGATATCTTGTCGGTACGCCAAAATCCATGCTCAAAAAGTTTGAACAACACCTCTTGGATCAAACCTGGGAAGAGGTACAGCCCGGAGTCGAGGTGAGACTCGTGGCGTCCCCACAAGGGGCGGATGAGACCTTCGTGCTTTGTCGCTCCCGTGGACGGAAGGAAAAAGAAAACGCCATCCTCGACCGCTTTGTAAACAGACTTGGAGACAAACTGGCGAGACTGGCCGAACGAGCCGAACAAGGCAAGATCAGAGACAAGCAGAAGGTGGAACGCCAGATCGGCCGACTCCTTGAACGAAACAGCCGGGCCGCGTCCCTCTTCGTGGTTACCGTGACGGAGATAGAGAGCCGAATCTCAATCCGGATCCAGAAGAATGAAGAGCGCTACCGCAGGGCACTCTATACAGGAGGGAGTTACATCCTGCGTACCAACTGGAGCGAAACCGATCCGAAGACTCTGTGGAATACCTATATCCAACTGACCGAAGTTGAAGGCTCCTTCCGCACGATGAAACACGATATGGGCATGCGGCCTATCTTTCACCAGAAGCAAAACCGGACCCAAGCTCACATCCTGGTCTGTTTTCTTTCCCTGGCTCTTTGGCGGACTTTGCAGCAGTGGATGAGGGCATCCGGGCTAGGCACTGCCCCCAGAAAACTGATCGAGGAGATAAGAGAGATCAAATCTCTGGATGTTGTCATGCCGACCAGAGACAAGCCAATCCGGCTGAGGGTGGTAGCCACCCCCTCTCCCGAACTCAAGGTGCTCTTACAGAGGATGAAACTCCTGCTCCCCAACAGGCCAAAAATAATCCAAAATGTAGTGGAGAAAATGGCGTGTTTTTCGGCGTAACTACCTGTAATCACGTTCCTCGAAACTTATAACTGCGGAAGATGGGCTAACACCTTGCTGGTGGCCAGGGATTCCTGCAAATAGTTTAATTTCACTGATTATGTCCAAATTAGACGGTGGATTTGGGCAGCAGAGAGCCATTATGGGCTTGACAGCAGGGCTTGTATAACAGAAAAGATGCTGTTGTTGGTTGGTCCTGCCGGACGGCAGCAAGGTTATCACTCTTTTGGAAAGAGGCAAAGAAAATGAGGATTGGAGTCTATCAGAACTGCCCACGCTTCGGAGAGGTGGATTACAACGTTGAACAGGCCCTGCGGGATCTGGAGACCACAGAGGCGGATCTCATCGTCATGCCTGAACTGTTCAATACCGGCTATCAATTCATTTCGAGAAGGGAAGTGGAAGATCTTGCTGAAGAAGTGCCTTCAGGGAAGACCTCACAGGCATTGCTGGGCCTTTCGAGAGATAAGAAAATGTTTGTTGTTTTCGGCCTTGCAGAAAGGCATGGCGAAAAATTTTACAATTCGGCTGCCGTTGTCGGCCCCAAGGGTTTCGTTGGGATTTACCGCAAGGTCCATCTTTTCAGTGAGGAAAAGACTTTATTCGACCGTGCGGATACAGGGTTTCAGGTTTTTGATCTGGGATTTGCCCGTATCGGGGTAATGATTTGTTTTGACTGGATATTCCCTGAATCAGCCAGGGTCCTGGCGCTTCTTGGGGCGGACATCATCTGTCATCCTGCAAATCTTGTCCTTCCCCATTGTCAGAAGGCAATGGTTACACGTTCCCTGGAGAATGGGATCTTTTCAGCGACGGCGAACCGAATAGGGGTGGAATCAAGAGGCCATAAAGGTGCCCTGACGTTCACAGGCGAAAGTCAGATCCTGGATAATGCGGGTCGAACACTGACAAGGTTAGGGCCGCATGAAGCCGGTGTTGCCGTGGCGGATATTGCCGCGCAGAGGGCGCGCAACAAG
>JAQTRE010000190.1 GCA_028711995.1 Dehalococcoidia bacterium
GAGACTTTCGTATAGAATGTCTCACTAGCGTGGATCGACATGGGGTCAGAGAGAAGGAAAGAAGTATCCCCGTAGCCTTGAATTTCAGTTGATACTTCCGCCGATGTGGCGGTGAACCGCAAATAGTCAACATGCTCTTTCGACTATTGCTTGAAAGCGAGAGGTCAAAACACATAGCAGACAAAGACAGCGCAGCCTCTTGGCGATATCCATGAAGCGACTCTACAAGTCGGGGCTCAGATGGATGCCCCGACCATGCTGGCTGATCAGACGGAATCACGGCGTCGTCAGCGAAGATGGACTTATTACGGCTTTTTCTCGTTTTCTAACAAGATTCGGCCAACTATAATGAGCCCATATATAATTGCGATCACAACTCATCCTGATCGGCCGTCACCTTTCCCATAATCAACTCCCGTGAAGCACCGAACCAGGATTCTTTGGTGGGTAGAGTCAGAAGACAGTTTCAATAGTGCCCGGAATGCCCAATGCTGAGGAAATGGACAACTCACCGATGTATCCCAGAAATCAGGACCTTGAACTTCCTCTGACGAACTCTGAGTGGGATCCTTCATCTGAAGTTCCCGAATCTCATCGCTGCATTTTCTTGACTCGGGTCTGGGTCAACATCATCAGACCTGGACGATCATCCATGAATGTCCAATGAAACCTGGCAAAGTACCAAGCCAAGTAGCCAGAACGCCACCCGGCTTGAAATACCCAGAAAGCCGGAATTTTGAGATCGAAATTCCGCCGGTGCGGGTCCGATGTGGGATTGTTCGCCGAGTGACCTCAACCAAGCCAGAAAAGCCAGAGAAACCCATAGGGCATGCTGCCACCGCTGTTACTCGTAGATCTCGAACTTCATCTGACGACCTCTGAGTGAAATTCTTCATCTGAAGTTCCCGAATCTAATCATTGCATTTCCTCGACTCGGGTCTGGGTCAACCTCATCAGACCTGGAACATCATCCATGCATGTCCAATGAAACCTGGCAAAGTACCGAGCCAAGTAGCCAGGACTCCACCCGGCTTGAAATACCCAGAAAGCCGGAATTTTGAGATCGGAATTCCCTTGGTGCGGGGCAGATGTGGGACTGTTCGCCGAGTGACCCCAACCAAGCCAGAAAAGCCGGAGTAAACCCATAGGGCATGCTGCCACCGCTGTTACTCGTGGATCTCAACGATCTTGGTCGCAGGAGGTCTCAGCGAGTGACTATCGTTCAGAAGGCGGAAGCGGCTTTTGTCTGGTGATATGAATTTGGAAAGGAGCAGCAGGCTGTCGCGATCGATGCGCTTCATGACCAAATGTCGAAGCATACTCCAATGCAGATCGAGTGAAACATGATGACGAAATGTGATAAAACATTGTGCAGGTTGTTTTGTGGATCATCTTGTTTTGCTGGGATTGCTCCTAGACGGATACTAATATGGCCATAGGATTACTCCTGGAGTCTTACTGCTATTTGTCCTGATCGGCAATCCCGTTTGCCTCTCATGAAGCCACCCTGTGCATCTTACTTTGAACCTATCTATTCGGAAAAGTCCTCTATCTCTTCAAACCAAACCCATGCCAATTCTTTCCACTTTGCACCTCGCAACAACTGCCGCTTGAAAAACGGCTCTCCGTTCTTGAGGTTGTAACGAATCAGGATGGCCGAGTCGGGCACCGTTCCTGCCATCCAGCATTCTCGCATATAGTCCAGCACCTTGGGGCCGAACAGATCCTTCACCCTTGGCTTTATGACGTCCTCGATCAGCTTCTCTATGCCGGGATCAGCAAGCAACTGCTCAAGGACGAATGGGTAAGGACCCGATTTGAATTCCATTCCCCTGCCCCTCAGCCAATCATATGTCGTTTCCTGCGTTGTCTTCTTACTATCGGCCTGATCCGCGGGGCCGACCCCCCAAAGGAAGCTGTCGGCATTCCTCAAGTATCTTTCGAGCTTCGCCTTCTTCTTGTCATCCATGTTAGCCACCTCCTTGCTTGGTTGATGCAATCCTATTCTGTTGTCATTTACTTTTGCATTAACAGTAGCATATTATTATCACAATGTAAATATACCATTTATGTATACATAAAAGTAGCACACAAAATGATGACAATATCTTGCTAAATTCAGTAGGAAGGATAGCCGGTTGTGCTTAAAAGGAACCTTTTTTGACTTTGGGCGATACAGGATGCAATCGCCACTAATTTCTCCGAACCATTCAGCCTCGTCCTGGTGATCGAAACATCACAAAGCTTGGGTATTTCGAGACTAAAGGGTGCATCCGCTCAATTATGAGATCATTCGTATGTCGTTCGATGTGTTAGTGGGAGGAGGCTCTTTTTAGTATAGCCGAGGAACTGGTTTTGCTATCCAAAAAGATACTATGAAGGGGGCCCCCGGGTTAAGATATCCTCTTGGTAAGCAGAAAACAAACAAGAGGAGGAATCATGACCCAGACCACCCTTCAGGAACAACATACCGGAAACGAGCAGGTTTTGTACATGGCCTTTGAGTTGGCGAACAAGACGTGGAAACTTGCTTTCGGGAGTGGGGGGAATCCCAGAATTATTGAGATGCCGGCCAGAGACCAGGAACGTTTGATTGAGGAAATTGCCAGGGCAAAGAAGAGATTCAGCCTTCCGCAGGAAGCACACGTGGTGAGTTGCTATGAGGCCGGCCGGGACGGATTTTGGATACATCGATATCTGCTTTCGGTAGGCATTCAGAACATTGTGGTGGATTCATCGAGCATCGAGGTGAACCGAAGGAAACGCCGGGCGAAGACAGACCGGATCGATGCCATGAAGCTGTACACGATGCTTGTCAGACATGATCGAGGCGAGAAAGGCGTCTGGAGCGTGGTTCGGGTTCCCAGCCGGGAAGACGAGGATGAGCGCCGTACTCATCGGGAGATAGAGCGGCTGCAGAAAGAGCGAGGGGCGCACAGCAGTCGCATAAAATCGCTCCTGGTAACCCAGGGGATTGTAGCCAAGGTGAACCGGGATTTGCCCGAACTACTCGAGAATGTTCGGCTCTGGGACGGATCACCGCTGAGCCCGCAGCTAAAGGCAGAGATCAAACGTGAGTTTTCTCGGATGGAAGAGGTAGACCGGCAGCTTCGGGAGATACGTGGGCAACAGAGGGACATGCTCAAAGTAGCTGAAGCAACTAAAGAGGAGGAAGCATCGCCCTCGGCCAACTCGCTGAAGAAGGTTGAGATGGTACTGGGGCTGACGTGCCTGCGAGGCATTGGCGAGAGGTCGGCGTGGCCATTGATTTACGAATTTCTCTGGCGGGACTTTGGAAACCGGCGTGAGGTAGCCAGTGCGGCGGGCCTGGTGGGGACACCATACGACAGTGGCGGGAGTGTTCGAGAACAGGGCATCAGTAAAGCAGGAAACAAGCGGATCCGGCGGCTCATGGTGGAATTGGGCTGGTATTGGTTGCGATACCAACCGGAGAGTGCGATTACGGTGTGGTTCAATGAGAGGTTCGCTCAAGGCGGGAAACGGATGCGGCGGATAGGGATCATAGGGGTGGCCAGGAAATTGCTCATAGCGCTCTGGAAATACGTGAAGTTTGGTCAGGTACCCGAGGGCGCCCAGCTCAAAGAGGGGAAGTGTCTCACATAGGGACCGACTGAAAAAGGAGATTCGAGAGGAACCGAAAGTATGAAAGCTCGTTGGTTGAAGATGCCCGTTGGTCCCCTGGGTAACTCCAGGAGCTTACCGTCAAAAAGATGGGGCAGCTTCACCAGCGGTTTCGCTGTCGCCATCAGGCGTATGCAGAATTTGGTGTCTCGCCGACTGGCGAGCACGGATAGAAGGTGGTCAGGGACAGTATCTCCCTTAGACCCGCAATGAAACCGGCCAACGTATTGCCAGCCAGACTTTGGTTCCCACGCGGAGACCTATCTCGAAGAAACGAACTGTCTTTTCACAATCGACCAATGAAATAGGAAACGAGATGCCTCGACCCCGGTGATAGCGTGGCCTTCGCCCACGACTCAATCAAGGTAAAGGCTCCGCCCGATCTTTGGGATCGCCCTTGATTGATCCACGGGCTCAGGCTGGGATAGATCGTAGGTCGAGGCGGTAAAAGCAAAGACGGAAATAGACCAAGGGGCTTGACAAGGAGCCCCTCATAGAAGGGAAC
>JAQTRE010000191.1 GCA_028711995.1 Dehalococcoidia bacterium
GCTTGCCCCATGACATCGAAGTGCAGGAAGTCAAAGAAACCCGGAAAGTCAGGGAGTACCATCTGTTGCATACAGAAACAAGCCACTCAAACGAGGGGATTGGACAACTTGAGGCGTATCTAATGGCTCCGGTTTCCTTCTGAATGAGTTAAGCGAATGCGGACTGAGTTAAGGAATCTCTGATCAAGTAGTCAAGAATATCTTCCGGTTGTGTGCGTCCAAAAATTGAGTTGTAGAAGCCTCGCCATCCTTCCACCCCCAACACCTGACACGATGATCGCAAGGAGACGAGCGCATCTCTGCGTCTGGCTGACACAAACCCGATCAGGGCGGTTCGCGAACCACCCCTGCAGGTATACCCCTTGGTCCCCTGCATGATACCCCCCAGCTGTTTCTGCGGAAATCGACCCTAACGAATTACGTGCTATCCCCCTTGAATGCGGTCAGTTAAAGACATACTCTGAATAGTATAGGGAAACGGACCAAGAGCCCAGCATGATAGCATCCATAAATCGTGTCCGGACACTCGCCACATCGAGGGAATGCATGAACACAGAAACATGGCAAATCAATAGACCAATGATCTCACCAAATAGCGAGCCGCTGAAAATCACAGGAGGACCCATGGGAGTTGGTATCGAAAATACCCGGCTTGTCCGCCCAACAACTGAGGGGAAGGCCCAGCGCGAGATGGATCGACTCTGGAATCAGCCACTGTCCGGCATCGCTCATGACCTGCGCGCTCCCCTGACCGTCATCAAAGGATATACCACCATGCTTCTGGATTATGAAGGCAGGCTGGATCATGACGAGGTAAGACAGTACCTGGAATCTATCGAAGAAGCCAGCGACAGGCTCACAGAACTCGTTGACCGACTTCAGGATGAGTCACGGCCCGAATCCGGCATTCTCGGAATGAAGGATATCCCTGCCAGAATCTCAGAGTTGCTGAACTCGCCGGCAACCGAATCCCGGATCAGAGAATACCAGCCCGTCGGATAGAATCGACCCTCCAGGAACACCGGTTTGACACCGGAGGAAAGCCAGTTCGCCAAGCACTGGATGATCCCATCAAGAACAAGGGGGAATGACCATGCCGCCAACAAAACCGTCTGTGCTAGTGGTTGATGATGATGCCCGCATGTTGCGGATGATGGAAAGTATCCTGCAGCTGGAAAAATATCACGTCATCCGGGCCATCGATGGTCGGGCTGCCCTTGATATTCTGAACCGGCAGAATCCGGATCTCATATTGCTGGACATCATGATGCCCGGCATGGACGGATATGCTGTGTGTAAACGAATTCGGGAATTCTCCCAGGTCCCTATCATCATGGTCACAGGTAAGGGGGATGATGATGAAAAGGTTCGGTGTCTGGATGCTGGAGCTGATGACTATATAACCAAGCCGTTTTCCTCAAGGGAGCTGGCTGCCAGAACCCGGGTGGCATTGCGTCACACCCTATTGTGGGATAACCGTCCTGAACCCGTTTTCTCCGTCGATGGGCTCTCGATAGACTTTGCCCGGCACAGCGTTGTATTGAGAGGTCGGGAATTGAAACTGACTCGCACGGCATACCGGTTGTTGTCTTGTCTGGCGCGCCATGCGGGCCGGTTGCTTACCCCTGATCAGATATTGGAAAAGGTATGGGGCAGTGAGTACGCTGGCGAAATCCATTTGCTTCAAGTCACCATCGCCCGGCTCAGACAAAAGCTGGAGGATGATGCCCGAAACCCTCAATATATCCTGACCCGCCCCGGCATCGGCTATATGATGCCCAGAGAAGTGCAGGCAGAGGATGTTTGCTTCATCCGTGAGTCAAAGGCTTCAGTTTGCGCTGCCAATAATTGATATCAGAACCGGCCAGAGGATCAATCCCGCACTTCTTCTCTCCGGCTCTGGCTCATCCCAATAAGCATAAATCGCAGCAGACGCCACGCTGTAAACGGAGCAGCTAAGCCCACTATCACCACCTCGATATACATCTCGCCAGCGCCATTGGCATTGACAGCCCATTTACCGTTCGGGATGCAATATAACAGCGTGATCAACACCACCAGAATGCATGTGATGGCAAATATAACCGCCAGAATATCAAATATCTCATCCCTGCTCATGCTGACCTCCGCCGGTAAATTCTCAACTGAACATTCTTGCCCGGGACCCCTACGCTCTCAAGATATCATCTGAAGGTCAAAACCTTCGTCAATAAAGCGTCAACACACCGTCAACAAAAGTAAAAGTTTGGTAACCCCCCGTATATTGTCCCTCAGGACTCACTCTGACTCAGGATAGCCACAGTTGGGGGGAAAACCTGTAGGCAAATTGCGGGACAATCCCGTGTCTGCGTCGCCCCTGGATTTTGTAAAGTAAAACTCGTAGACAGAGGTTCCAAAAGGAATCCAGCACATTAAACAAAATAGAGGAATGGGGTTGCGCCTTTCGAACGTCTGAGCGACCCCAATGGCTCCGATAAAGGCAAACCGGGAGAAATCCCGGGACGCAAAGCCACGGACCTGAATCCCCCAAACAGGGGAAAGGCAGCCGGGCCGCCGAAGAGTTGCCCCTTGGTTGAGGAACCTCTGATTGAACCGTTCAAGAGCCCCCTTTCGGGGGTTAATGAACAGCTCATCAGAGCCTTTCCTGGCCAGAACAAAAAAGGGATGCCTTCTCGGCATCCCTTTTTTGTTGTTACGGAAGAGACCCATCGCCACTTTCAAATCGGTGACTCTTCTGTGAGACTTGAGCCCTCTTTTGTGACACACCTGTGATTTGCCATCTCTAGAATAAAAATTGATACAAGCAAGGTCGATGCTTAACTGGAAATACAGCCAATTATGAACCAATGGAATGAGGACAAAATGGTGAAAACTTCCATCATAGTGCCGACTTACCAGGAGAGAGAGAACATCCCGCCGCTGGTGAAAAGAATCGATCAAGCCATGAAGGATCAAGCCTACGAGATCATTGTCGTCGATGATGACAGCCCCGACGGCACCGCTGAGGTCGCAGAGAGCCTGGCAGGCAGCTATCCCATCCGGGTGATAAAACGGAAAGGAGTGCGCGGCCTGGGATCGGCGATTCTCACCGGATTCCGAGAGGGGACCGGCGAGATACTGGGAGTGATCGATGCGGATCTGCAGCACCCGCCCGAAATCCTCGCCGGCCTGGTCAACTCCATACAAAGCGGTGCGGATATTGCAATAGCCAGCCGCTACGTCAGGGGCGGCGGCGTTCAGGGGTGGTCGTCCGCACGGCGGATCATCTCCAAAGGCGCAACGCTGTTGGCAAGGCCCGTGACCAGCGTGAAGGACCCCATGAGTGGTTGCTTCATGCTGACCAGAACAACCTTCGCCACATTGAATCTCAATAGCGAAGGATACAAGGTTTTGCTGGAGATTCTGGCTCAAACAAAGTCCTGCAAAGTGGAGGAAATCCCCTATACCTTTGAGTGCCGGCGGTTTGGCACGAGCAAGCTGAACTGGAAGGAATATATCCGATATCTTCAACTCCTGAAAAGATTGTATCTTATCGGCTCTCCAAAACAAGCCGGAATGCCAGAAAACCAGTCAGATCAACAAGCACAGTTTTTCACCCGCGGGTCAAACTAAGCAAGGAGGCAAAGACCAATGCAACATTCGAATTTCAAGACGATCCCGATCTCCAGATTTCCCAAAATCATATTCAGCCTGCTGATCGCATCGCTGGTGGTCGCAGTGCTGATCTTTTTCGGATCTAATACTGCCCAGGCAGTTACGGTGAATCTGACCCCTTCGAGCGCCAGTGTAACTCAGGGGAACGATATTACGTTTACGACCACCGTAACCATACAGACCTCGGAACGGATACCGATCAACAGTGTGAGCTTAGCCTTGTTCTCCGACTCCGGATTGACCAGTGAGCTGAGTTCCAGTCCCTATTCCTCTCCCCGGTCAATGGCTCAGACCGATGTGGATCCATACACCGGCTACTACACCAATGGCAGCAACTATGGCGTCCCTGCAAAAAGCCGGTATCGGAATTCTGATTGAGTCACCCTGATATTATGCTGCGAAGTTTAAAGTCTGAGTGAATCGGCTGGCGGGTCGAATTTAGCGCCAAAACAAGCGCCA
>JAQTRE010000192.1 GCA_028711995.1 Dehalococcoidia bacterium
ATGTTGGCGCTTGTTTTGGCGCTAAATTCGACCCGCCAGCCGATTCACTCAGACTTTAAACTTCGCAGCATAATATCAGGGTGACTCAATCAGAATTCCGATACCGGCTTTTTGCAGGGACGCCTTGAATGGTATTCCGTGTTTATCGTCAACATTCCGATGAGCATTATTTGCTTCACCGCGGGATATTTTTATATCAGTGAATCCAGAGATTTACATGCGCCAAGACTTGATCCAACCGGTGCGGCCTTGTCCATCGCGGCCTTGTTTTCAGTGGTCTACGGCATCATCAAGGCCGGTGAGGAAAGTTGGACTCATAGCTCGGTGATAATCTGGCTCAGTATTGGAGTGATCTTGCTGACGGGTTTTGTTTTATGGGAAAGGCGTTCATCTCATCCCATGTTTCCCATAACATTCTTCAAGAACATGTCTTTCACCGCACCCGTTGTCGCCATGACATTGGCAGCTTTCAGTATATACGGGATAAATTGGTTTTTCAGCCAGTATTTTCAATCTGTGCAGGGACACAGTGCTCTTGCAGCGGCTATACGTCTTCTGCCGGTAGCTGTCATTATTATGATAGCATCAATGCTGGCACCTCGGCTGGCTCGTGGCGTCGGCCTCAAACTGCCGATCTCTCTGGGCCTCTTTATCTGTGGGGTTGGATTCATTTATTTATCCTTTGTTGACAGCGACAGTTCTTATGCAGTGATTGTAGGTGGATTGCTTCTAGCTGGGGGAGGATATGGCTTAGCGTGGAGCCCATCCACTGATTCTGTTATGGGATCGGTGCCGGAGAGCCGGGCAGGGGTAGGCTCAGCAACGGATCAGACCACACAGCAGATAGGTGGCGTTCTCGGTATAGCGGTTCTTGGTGCGGTACTCAATGACATATACCGAGACAGGGTGGAGAATATTGGAGCCTCCTTGACGTTATCCAAAGAGAATTATGAAGCAATTGAGAGTAGCATCCAAAGTGCTCACATAGCTGCCAGGGACTTCCCACAGGACACAGCGCAACTTGTTATCAGGGAAACTGGTGAGGCCTTTACGGCTGGCATGACGGAAGCTATGTTCATCGCAGGAGTGGTGCTGGTTGTAGCCTCGTTGGTGATGCTGTTTATCTTGCCAAATCGCATACGGCCTTCCAAAGAATAATATACTGTGATTCAGATGATCAAGTCTCACGAGATACTCCGCCAGTTTGAGATTAAAGGATTATTACCACCCAACAACGCGCTGCAGTCGACTGCCAGAGCGTCATTTTTTAAGTGCGGTCTTGCTTCCGGGACAAGGTTTTAAGAACAAGGGTTGACCGGCATAACTCTGGCGGTGGCTGAATTCGGACGTTATGAACATCTTGATTAAAAGCGGAGAGGGCCTCCTTTCCATTCCTCAAGCGGGCGAACTGATCGGCGTAACCCGGATTACTGCCTGGCAATGGGCCAAGGATGGCAAGATGCCCACGATCACCCTTGGCAAACAAACTCTGGTGTTCCGACAAACTGCTGAGGAGATAAAGAAACAGCGTGAAGCTGCGCCTGTTAGTGAGAAGAATCGACGGTTGGAACTAAGGAAAGCGGCGCTCCAGAAAGAGCTGGAGCAAATAGAAAAACAGATCAGGGATAAAGAACAAAAATCAAAACGAAAACCGAAAAGAGCCAAAGCCAACGTAGGTCCGCCCATGACTTAGGATCATGTGGGGCAACCCTTGAGGGTTCGAGTCCCTCCTTCCCCATTTCCACGACCATGTTGCCTCTTATCTCCCACTAGGCTATTAGTACTACCTTTCGTTCTCAAGCAGTCCGTGGGACTATAATGTCTTGCGGGGGGTAGCATCATGAGAACGGAAGAAGCCATCCGGATATTCCTAGATAACTGCAGAGCCCGAAATCTGAAGCCGTCAACCATCAGCTGGTACCGCCAGCGCTTGGTGCGCTTCTCCAAATGCTACCCCGAACTCCCCGAAGTTATTGACCCCATCGAGACCTTCCTCGCCGGCATAAACGGTTCCGCAGAGTCCAAGCATTCCTATTTCCGAACCTTGAGAGCCCTCTACTATTTCATCGAACCTCGATACCACATTGCCAACCCCATCAAAGGCGGCAACGTCGAACCGCGGCGCCAAAAGAAGGTGATGCCCACGCTCGAGCCCGATGAGGCGATGCGGTTTTTGCTGACAGCAGGAACGCTGCGGGATAGAGCTCTATTCACCCTTTTCCTGGATACGGGTATCCGCACCATCGAGGCGGCAACGCTGCGCCAATCCCGTGTCAGGGAAGACTCGGTGATCGTTGACGGCAAGTCGGGGGAGCTTGAGGTGCCGATCAGCGAGGAGACCCGCCGTCTGCTTCTGGCTCTTATTGCCCAGGTCGGCCCTCAGGAATATGTCTTCACTAACGGTCGCGGAGGCCCGCTCTCCCGGCATACTGTCTACAAGCTGGTGCGCGATCATATGAAAACGGCCGGCATCTACGGCCCTAAGCTGGGGGCGCATCGGCTGCGCCATACCTTCGGTCGAGGCTACTTGGTGGCCGGTGGGGACACCCGATCCCTTCAGAGAATCATGGGGCACAAGGATCTCATGACGACTGAACGGTACGTAAATCTTGGCATGAGGGACATCGTGGCCAAACACCATCGGCACACGCCGCTGAGATTGATTCATTCTGCCGCCCAGGCATCGTTATTCGCAAGTGAGATGATCAAGGAAGCCGAGGGCATCATAACTAAAAGTCCCGAAACACGAAAGAGTTCTCCGCCAACAAGGCAACAGGATCGCCTATTTTGATTCTGGCTTGGGGTGAAAGGTATGGTGGTTTGGTGGGGCCAGGTAGGGTAAGGCATGGTGCGGTACGGCACGGCGAGGTAAGGTTAGGTGCGGCAGGGTTTGGCAAGGCAGGGTAGGGCAGGGTAGGGAATATCAACTCAGGCCCATTAGCGATGCAACAAAGAGGAGAGGTAAGGAAGCATGAAAACATACCAGGTATCCATTCAAGGTGTCACCCCATTGCTGATGCACCGGTTCCCGATGGATAAGGCAGACAGCAAAAGCAAGAAGAGAACGGGCGTGCCGGACTGGAAAGAAGAGGCGCTCAACTCTCTCTACACGGACGAGCAAGGTCGCATCTACGAGCCGAGCGATCATATCGAGGGCTCTCTCAAGGAGGCAGCCAGGCAGTTCAAGATAACCGGAAAGAGAAGCGCGACATATGCCAAGCTGATCGGCTCGACGGTAGCAGTCTCCCCGGCTGCCATTCCTCACAAGATAACCGACTATGTTGTTGATTCCCGACCTGTTGTGGTTCAGCGGGCACGGGTCATTCGGTACAGGCCCCGTTTCGACAAGTGGGAGATTGATTTTGAGATAAGGTCTATGGACGATCAACTGGATAAAGAGGTCCTGAAGCAAATCCTTGACTACGCCGGTTCTTATGTTGGCATCGGCGATTTTCGTCCCGGTCGTGGGGGTAAATTCGGTAAGTTCATTGTCACTAGGTTTGTGGAAGGGTAAGGGATGGTTTGGTGTGTTTTGGTAGGTCGCGGTTCGGCATGGTTGGGTATGGCGGGGTCAGGAGGGGCGCGGTAGGGTAAGGCAAGGCAGGGACTGAAATCGGGAAAAATTCATGAAGCTGACGATCGAGGAACTGGATTTCGTAACAGCGTGTTTGAAAAAGCTTGCGGCGGCTTGGGATATTTCCGGAGCTGCCGTGGATGTTCTCACTCCAGAAGATCGCCGGATGCTGTTGCAGATCCTCAAAAAGCACCAGGCCGAGGAGATTCTGCCGGGCAGCACCTACGGGGAGGGTTGAAACGGTCTGCAATATCGTGCTCTGAGGAGGATAACAAAATGAGCCGACAGGCGCAGAAGATATGGAGTCGTGAAATCGCTGCAGCCAGGCTTCGAGACGTCCGAAAGCCTATGGAGCAGCTGCAAAGACTGGCCGATCAGGGCCGGAAAGTACCCGCCTCCGACGTTAGAGCATGCCTGGAGAAGATGGAAAAACCTCTGGCGGAGCTGGAGCACCTATGCGATCCCCGGTTGAAGATGCCCTTAGCTCTCAAAAAATCCCTCG
>JAQTRE010000193.1 GCA_028711995.1 Dehalococcoidia bacterium
GCCCCCACCCTTCGGTATTCCGCAAGTATCCTCCATGTATGTCGTTCACTTAATCCCAAGACGTAGGCCGCCTCCCCTACCCCCATCCACCCCTCCAATACCAGATTGAGTTTCTGTAATCTTCCTTGTTCTTTCTGTGTCAATGTCAGTCCTTTCATGACTGACATTTTCCCTGATCAGTTAGTCACTGACAATAATTGTAGAACAACGACAAGACTTCGTTAGCTTCGGGCGAAGGCCCCCCTTTTTCGAGAAACAGGCCACATCCAAGGGTCGCATCAGATAGATACTGGTGCGTGACGTTCCCAAAGTACCGTGGTCTGGGAAGCGATACCGGTATGTTTCTGGGACGAGACCCTTCGAGGTCTCATCCGCTAAAAAGCGGAAATAGAGCCCCTATACGTGTTTGGTGCAGACACTTGGTCTGCGATCCCAAACTAAACAGCGAGTCGGAATATCGATCAGTCAGGAGTAGCCTTCATACCACGAACAAAGGGTTGACCGAACCGGCGGTTCGGTCAAAGGGGGGCGGTTTGCCTATTGACAAGGGGAGGCCTTATACGTGTTGGGTTGCCCCTTCCTTCCCTTAAAACCTCCTATTTTGCGGAAAGGCGTTGAATTGCATCGCGGGCCATCTGCATCACTTGGGCATCTTCAGTCAGCGTGAGGACTTTTTGAAAGTCAGCAAGTGCAGCCTGAGTATTCCCCAATATTTCATAGGCAAAACCGCGCTTGTTATATGCAGTGGCAAGTGTAGGATCAAGTTCAATGGCTCTGTTGCAGTCGGCCAAGGCCAGACTCCCGTCTCCTTTTCTCAGATAGGCCTGAGCTCTTAGTTCATAAGCACATGCCAGACTGGGATCGGTAACAATAGCTTTGGTGAAATAAGCTATTGCTTCATCAGGCTGTCCATTGATTAGCGATTGTAAGCCTTGGTTATAGTCTGAATTTGTGTTACAAGACATCGCTTGAGTGTTTGATTGCGATGAACTTGGCCCTGCGGAAAGGCGTTGAATTGCATCGCGGGCCATCTGCATCACTTGGGCATCTTCAGTCAGCGTGAGGACTTTTTGAAAGTCAGCAAGTGCAGCCTGAGTATTCCCCAATATTTCATAGGCAAAACCGCGCTTGTTATATGCAGTGGCAAGTGCAGGATCAAGTTCAATGGCTCTGTTGCAGTCGGCCAAGGCCAGACTCCCGTCTCCTTTTCTCAGATAGGCCTGAGCTCTAACCTCGTAAGCGGACGCCAGACTGGGATCAGACTCAATAGCTTTGGTGAGAGAGACTATCGCTTCATCAGGTTGTCCGTTGATGAGTAATTCTATGCCTTGGGTTATATGAATGTCTTCTTCAGATATTGGTGACACTGTTTGTATATTCGACGGTGTCGAATTCGGAGATTGAGGGGTTACTACCTTCTCAACATATTCAGTGTTCTCGTCGTTGCATCCGATCAGACATAGCCCAATGAACATAATGAGCAAGATTACACTAATAAGACGGTATTTCATTGATAACTCCTTTGACACTCAGTCTTCAAGAATGGCCGGTTTTCAAATTGGGCTGCTTGTTGAACAGTTTTAGTCTGTTTTTGCGTGATGACTGAGATAGAGCAGGCAAAAATCTGAAGAGATGTCAAACTCATCTGCTCTCGCTTGTTTTGCACCGTCAGCTGATTCCCTTCATCCCGGCTTCTATGCGCGATGCCCTCCCCGCAAGTACGCCCCAGCTGCCTCACATCACCGCGCCATCAGCGCGAACACGCCCCAGCCCAGGTATTCACGCGTGTACGTGGCGTAGCGTTCGGGTTCCGATGTTAGTTTGGGTCGAATATCTTTCGCGAAGTCATCGTCGGGATTCGCTTCGAGCCATCGACGCATGGTGAGCCACTTGGCCGCCTCGTACCTGTCCCAGCCTTCCTGGTCTGCCAGAACCATTTCTACGACGTCGTAGTCGAGGTCGCCGAAAGACGCGAGAAGTTCTGGAAGCATGAGATAGTCGGAGATCGAACCGGCAAGGCATCCTTTGGCAACGTCTTCCGTCGGCGGTAGCTGCACCCAGTATGGCTCGCCGATGAGGATGATCCCTCCGGTGCGGAGGCTCTCCGCCAGAAGCTCGATGGTGCCGACTACGCCCCCGCCGATCCACGTGGCACCGAGACAGGCTGCCACACCGACCTTTTCGTCGGCGACGTAGCCGGCAGCGTCGCCGTGAATGAACTCGACTCGGTCAGCGACGCCGAGTTCTTCAGCGCGGAGTTTCGCTTGCTCGGTGAACAACTGGCTCATGTCGATACCGGTACCAATGATTCCGAAATCGCGTGCCCAGGTGCACAGCATCTCGCCCGAACCGCTGCCGAGGTCGAGCACACGGGTCCCCGGTTCCAGGCGCAACGCCTTGCCGAGAGTGGCGAGCTTTTCGGGTGTGAACGGGTTATGAATGCGGTGAGCACTTTCGGTGATGTTGAAGATTCGTGGAATGTCCACTATAGAAACCTCCTTACGTGAATTCTGCTTCATTCAGTTCAACTACAGTTTTCATATTCTCTACTTCCGCACAAGACAGCGCCGCGCGCAAGCAGCACAACGTCCGAATTGAGCCGCCCCAAGAGATATGCATGCCGGCCTTCGTTTTGTGACTGCCCCCGGATGATTGATCAGTTTGACTTAAAAATTGACGCTCTTGGGGTCGCGCTCCAGGAGTTGTTATGCGTTCTAATCTCCATAGAGTTCGAATATCAGAAACTCAACCGCTCTCTGTGGCGTAACTTCGTAATTGAAATGACTATTGAAGTATCCATTAACTGGTCTGAGAACATCTTTCTCGAAATCTGCCCTCGCGATTAGTTCGCCAACTGATATCCGATAAGACCTGTAGCAAGAAGATTTGTTCGCCTCTGAATAGACCGGTTTCTTCTTATCTTTTATGCCGTTCAAATGTTTATATATGTTGGTATCATAGATTGGGAATGAATTCGGATACTGAAAGTGAAGGAACTTGGAAGCACCGATGAAGGAACCATTGAGGGCAGCAGCGACACGGGCCGTGGCTTCTTCTTTGCCAGATTCGTCCATTCGTCCGGTCAAGGATTTGAGCATGGTTACAGCTGGTCCAATTGCCCCCTCTTTCAACATCAGCACGTTCGGCATCCAACTGTACACAATTGCCGCCCGAATCGTAAAATCACTGTTGGTGTTAAGTGCTGAAGATCGGAAGAAGTCTAGATAAATAGGATAGCTTCTCAGATATCCGAGCCTTCTTGAATCAAGGTAAAGTGACTCTATCTTTTGGGCTGCCTCAACGATCTGTTTGAAACCTATTTTTTTCACCCAGTCTCCTTAAAACGCATAACGTTGGAGCTAACCCGCGCTCAACCGACTTCCGCTTCTGGATGACCTTTTTCTGCCTCCGACTGATGCTCAAAAACTGACGCTCTTGGCGTCGGGTTGAGTGACTTGTTAGCTTGTGCCCTGTTTTTCTCCGACCGGCTTCCGTTTTTTATCCGATTCCCCAGGGAGCCCGGCGCTCAAAATGCCTTCCCAGTTTCACAGGCGAAATTGAGATAACTCAGATACTCCGATAAGAATGGCTTCCCTGATTCTCTTTGAGCGCCGGGCTCCCGAACAGATGCCGACTTTTGCCTCAATTGGCCCGCTCTTATTCTGGCCGACCTTCCTGCCACCGGAAGCTGATTGACCACTTTTGCTGGATGCCGCCGCACCAATGCGCTGGTTTCCTTTGTCTTCCCAGCCAGCCTTCACCTTTGTAGGAAACGCTGGCTATCCTTCATTCAAAAGCGGCGGTATATCCTCTTTCTTTTTCAAAAATAGGTTCTACCAACGACAAGCTAACAATTGATAGATTGCACATTATCCCTCTGTATGGGATTATGAGGACAAAATGCACTCTAATACCATAACGTTATACTCATCTGGCTACCTAGGTTACCTCTGATTAAGTCCCGAATCATGCGATAATAATGGCAGACTACTTCAAGGAGACCTGCCGTGATAA
Organism: Dehalococcoidia bacterium; assembly: GCA_028711995.1. Classification (NCBI taxonomy): domain Bacteria; kingdom Bacillati; phylum Chloroflexota; class Dehalococcoidia; species Dehalococcoidia bacterium. Next base: position 4,015 of record JAQTRE010000193.1, read on the forward strand.
ATGGACCCACATTTGCCAGCCTGGCCTATGACAATAAGAAGAAGAGGACTCGCCGG